>JBGSXN010000255.1:0-9334 GCA_041751355.1 Pyrinomonadaceae bacterium | reverse complement strand
ACCTAAAATCAAAGTTTCCGCTATGTCCGAAGAAGTCCGCAAATATCACGAGGAAGAAGAGATCGGTAAGACATACGATCTGCGGATCGCGCGTCGCCTGCTTAGATATTTGCGGCCATACTGGGTGCTCGCGACAATCGCTCTTTTCCTCACCCTGCTGACCAATATCCTGATCAGCACCCAGCCATATTTTACAAAAATGGCGGTCGACGATTTCATCACGCCGAAGAGAGTCGATGGGATCTGGCTCTTTGCCCTGGCATTTTTCGGGGTGTTTCTTTTCCGGTTTATTTTCTCTTACATACAAGAAGTACTGCTTAATCACGTGGGCCAGCGCGTGATGTTTGACCTGCGCACCGAGCTTTTTACGAAGCTGCAGAATCAGGAAGTAGCCTATTACGACCAATATCCAGTGGGCCGAACGATGACACGGTTGACGGGAGATGTAGATGCCCTCAATGAGCTTTTCACATCGGGCGTGATCGACGTGTTGGGTGATCTCGTTATTATCTTCGCGATCATAGGGATAATGTTCTGGCTTGATTGGAAGCTGGCACTGGTATCTCTCATCACGGTCCCTCTATTATTTACGGCAACCAACTGGTTTCGTAAACACGCCCGAAATGGCTTTGACCGCGTTCGCACTCGAAGCGCGAAACTGAACGCGTTCTTGCAGGAATATATTTCCGGCGCCCAGACAGTGCAGCTCTTTAATGCGGAGGTTAAAGCACGCCGCCGGTTCAACGATATCAACGACGATTACCGTAACGCTAATATCGACACTATATTCTACTATTCGGTTTTTTACCCCCTCGTCGATTTTATCGGAGCGATCGGTATCGCTGTTGTAATTTTCGCATTTGGTTACGAATACCTTGCAGGGTATTCCGCGACCGGGGCAGCAGTGACCGTTGGGATTTTAGCCGCGTTCATTCAGTATTCGCTGCAGCTTTTCCAACCGATCCGCGACTTGTCGGACAAATTCAATGTCCTTCAGGCGGCGATCGTCGCATCCCACCGGATATTCATCTTGCTGGACCGAGAGGTTGCTGTGACTACACCTGATACGCCAAAACGATCGGGCAAGGCCGTCGGCACGATCAAATTTGAGAATGTCTGGTTCGCCTACAAAGGTGAGGATTGGGTGCTAAAGGACGTTTCGTTCAAGGTCCAGCCCGGGGAAAGCATTGCTCTCGTCGGCCACACCGGTTCAGGCAAGACCACGATAACCAACCTGCTGATGAGGTTCTACGATGTCCAGAAGGGAAAGGTCCTGCTCGACGGCGTAGACGTCCGTGACTGGAGCCTGCACGACCTGCGTTCAAACTTTGCCGTTGTTTTGCAGGATGTTTTTCTATTTAGTGGGTCAATAGAAAATAACATACGTCTCGGGAATAAAGAGATCACACGCGAACGGGTCGAATGGTCTGCGAAAGAGGTGCATGCCCACGAATTTATAAATAAGATCGATGGCGATTACACTTCGGTTGTCAGAGAGCGCGGCGCGGGACTTTCGGTCGGGCAGAAGCAGCTTATTTCCTTCGCCAGGGCTCTCGCCTTCGATCCGAAAATTCTGATCCTCGACGAGGCTACGAGTTCGATCGATACTGAAACCGAACAGCTTATTCAGCAGGCGGTTGAGCGGGTTATGGAGGGTCGGACTTCGCTCGTGGTTGCTCACCGGCTGTCGACCATTCAGAAATGTGATCGCATTATCGTGCTCCATCATGGCGAACTCCGCGAGATCGGCACGCACAACGAATTGCTGCTGCAGCGGGGCTTGTATTGGCGGCTCTTCCAGCTTCAGTATTCTGACGAAAAGCTCCACACGACCGCTGATACTCTTTCGTCAGATCCGGTTGTCGGGACGGGACTCCCAGGGTGACGATCGCACGGGTCTTTGCATCTGAAATGCAATTGGCACCGAACATAAAGATTCAAAATCCGGGCGTTAGGGAGTATAATCCACCCTATAGGAGAACAGATGTTGGAAGAATCGAATTTGGCGGACAACGGCGATGAATGCCGGTGGGCGACTCGCGTCATGACCGTCGAAAGAGTGGCGACTGCAAAGCTGCCTACCGAGGCCGGTGATTTTCTTATCGCCGGTTATCGCTCGCTGATCAGTACAGAGGAATTCGTTGTTTTATATAAGGGGCCGATGGACGGGGATACCCCGACGCTTGTCAGGATACATTCACAGTGTCTTACAGGTGACGTATTCGGCTCGATAAAATGCGACTGCGGGCCGCAGCTGCACAAGTCTATGGAGATGATCGAGGCCGAAGGCCGCGGAGCGATCGTCTACCAGCAGCAGGAAGGCCGGGGCATCGGCATTATTAATAAGATCCGTGCCTATGCCCTTCAGGACGAAGGCGCCGACACTGTCGAGGCCAACGAAGCCCTGGGTTTCGCCGTCGACGCACGAGATTACCAACAGTGCGCCGAGATCCTGTTTGACCTGGGGCTCTGTAAGGTCAAGGTAATTTCAAACAATCCTGACAAACTTTCCGCCCTTGAACGCGCCGGCCTGCAGATCGTCGAACGCATCCCGATCGAGATCCAAACAACGCCGCCCGCGGCCCATTATCTTCGAATCAAAAAAGAGAAGATGGGGCATCTCTTGAATTCTTGAGAACCAAACCCATCCAAAAAACCAAATTTTATTCGATAATCTGGATTTGACAGAAGTTATAGGTAGCTTTATTCAAAACCTTGACGCCATTATGTGCAATGTTTTCATAAGTTTCCATGAGTCAGATGTCAATGTCGGGGCGTGGAGCGAAAGTTGCATATAATAATGATGCGTAGAATGCGTAATGTGCGACCTGGTATTTTATGATTTGAGGATGACACGCACATATATCCAATCATTAGGAGATTTAATATGAGAATTGCAAAATGTATGCCCATGGCTCTTGCCCTGGTAATTGCCTTGTCGGCTTTTGCGTTTGGGCAGGGAACTAGTGGAAGCATAGAAGGAGCCGTTACGGATGCGAATAATGCTCGCATTCCAAATGCAACCGTTAAGGTTGAAAGTTCAGGCACCACAACCGGTTACAGTCGTACCGTCATTGCGGACGGCACTGGCTATGTAAATATTTCAAATGTGCCTCCAGGCACGTATAAGGTGACCATCTCAGCGACCAATTTTGCTGAGCAGACACAGACAATCCAAGTGTCGATTGATAGAGCTACGCCGATTTCAGCGGTTCTGCAGGTCGCCGGGGCGGACGTTAATGTCACGGTCACAGGCGACTCGGCGGTAACGGTGGATACCTCTAACAATACTGTTGATACCACTATCGGCAAGCGCATCTTCGCCGCTCTGCCTAAAGGACAGGGCTTTGGCAGTTTACTTAAGATTGCCCCGAATGTGCGTCCGGAACCTCTTGGTGCTGGTTTTCAGATCGACGGAGCGTCAGGTGCTGAAAACGTGTTTGTGGTTGACGGGCAGGAAGTCACAAATTTCCGTACGGGCCAGTTAAATTCGAACAACAACCTTCCGTTCGAACTTCTTCAGGAAGTTCAGGTAAAATCGACCGGCTTCAACGCGGAATACGGCGGTGCGACGGGTGGCGTGATCAACGCCGTGACATCGGGCGGTAACAACGACTGGCACGGAAACTTTGGTACTAGTTGGGGAGTTTCGAAGTTCCAGGGCGGCCCGCGGCTTTTTTTGAACCGGTTTGCTACAACTGGAGCTCCAGAATATTTCCAGCCACAAAAGGATGGCGGAACCGATTTTTTCCCGGTAGCCAACATTAGCGGTCCGATTGTCAAAGACAGGCTCTGGTTCTCGGCCATTTATGCCCCTTCGATCTTGCAAACTGATCGTGTTATTGATTACTACACCACTGGAAACAATCCGAATGGCCGCGCTGTTGCGTCAACGGAGAACTATCACAGCAGGGTAAAGACTGACGAAATGTTCTTCCGGCTGGACGCCCAGCCGGCTTCGAGATTGCGTCTGTTTGGAACATTCCTATACAACCCGATCACTCAAGACGGTGTTTTGCCGTCAATTGTAGAAGGCCTCAACGGTGCTCCTCAGCAAGCTCTGGGACTTGTCGGAGCCGCTTATCTCGGACAGCAGGGAGGACGTCAGAACAGTAACTCGGTCAACGGACAAGCTACGTGGAATCCGACCAATAACCTTGTGCTAAATTTCAGGGCCGGACGGAGCTTCCTCAATGAAAAGCTAAACTCCTATGGCTTACCACGTGTTTTGCGAACTATTTGTCAAGCAGGTTGGGCGGCAAGCACAACCCCTGGATCGAACTGCACGAACGGTTTCCAGACTATTGCAAATAATTTCCAGATAAATTACGACGTTTCGACGCGTACTACATTTGATGTGGATGCAAGTCTTGTCGGAATTGATCTCGGCGGTCGTCACAATTTCAAATTTGGCTATCAGCAGAATCGATTGTTCAATACAGTTGATCAAGGATATGCCAATCTGGGGATCTCATCACTTTACTACGGTCGTTCGATCGCGGGGCTAACGGGACAAGCTCCGACGGGAACGCTGTGTGCTCCCGGCCAAGTCACCAACTGTTATCTCGGCTCTGGATTCTTGCAGCGTTTCGGTACGATCGGAAGCGCCAGCAGCAAGAACCAGGCTTTATTTGCCCAGGACTCGTGGCAGATAATGAGGCGTCTGACCCTTAACTTGGGGATCAGAATTGAGAACGAGAATGTGCCGAGTTTCGGTGACGCATCAAAAACAGAGGCGATCACATTTGGCTGGGGAGACAAGATTGCCCCGCGTCTTGGCTTTGCACTAGATCTAACCGGGAACGGCAAAACCAAGTTGTTTGGTAGTTATGGTTGGTTCTACGACCGTTTCAAATATGAATTACCACGCGGTTCATTCGGCGGCGACTTTTTCCGTCGCGACTACTTTGAAATTCTTCCTTCACGCGGTGCTGGGTACCAGAATTACACTCTCAATGCGATTCTGGGCGGCAGGCCTGATGCGCTCGGCGGAACATGCCCGATCGTAGGCGGCCCCGGTTACTCCATCTGTCAGTTTGATTTCCGCATCGCAACCAATCAGACCGGTGCCGATATCTTCGATTCCGGTGCTATTGATCCCAATATCAAAGCCGCTCGCCAGAGTGAGTACACATTCGGCCTTGAACACCAGTTGGCCAGGAATATGGTCATTGCCGCTCGATATACGCATAAACAGATCGACTATGCTGTAGAAGACATCGGTGTGTTCAATGATCAGGGCTCTGAAGCTTACATCATTGGAAACCCCGGCTTCGGTTTGGTCTGCGATATCTCGAAGAGCGCTAATCTGCCGTGTCCGAAGGCTAATCGCGAATTCGACGCTGTCGAATTTCGTGTCGACAAACGTGCGACCAAATACTTCTACAATGCCAGCTACACCTGGAGCCGACTTTTCGGTAACTATTCAGGTTTGGCCAGCTCGGATGAATTTGGCCGCTCGTCGCCAAACGTAAACCGTTTCTTCGACCTTCCAATGTTGGGTTTCAACGCAAATGGCGATCCGGATGATGGTCGATTGGCCACTGACAGGCCGCATGTAGTGAAAGCCTACGGCGGTTACACGTTTGATTGGAATGGAAGCCAAACGAATTCCACGACTATCTCGGGTTTCACGACCTTCCAGTCGGGCACTCCGCTGACGACTATTTACACTAACTATGCCGTTACCAGTGCCATCCTTTTCAAACGTGGCGATCTGGGACGCACTGAAATGTTTACGGAGTCTGATCTCTCTGTTAGTCACACTTATCGCTTTGGACGTGACAATCGGATCAGCTTTCAGCCGTATGTCAGCATTACCAATCTTTTCAATGAAAAGAATGAAACTACCTTCCAAACAACCATCAGCAGCACTGACTTCCGTGCGTCGACCTTGGCCGCTAATGGTTGCGCGACGTGTACGAGTGAAGCAGCTGTATTCCAGGCGATTTTTAATGGTCCTGGTATTCAGTCCGCTATTCTTGCCTTCCTTTCAAATCCGACAACTTCGGCAGCCGCTGGCCAACGAAATGATTACGGATTAGTGAACGGGTTTCAGGGGCCACGAGGCGTCCGCTTCGGTGCTCGTATTTTCTTCTAAACTTTAGTCTAGAAGTTTTTGTGAGGCTGTCTGAAAAGGCAGCCTCTTTTTTTGTATAAAGGGGTGAATAGTTTCAAAGAAATTCGGCCAGGAGCAGCCGATGCTATTGCCGCGAAGTTATAAGGGTCTGGCTCCTGCGAATCATCCCTTTGGAGCGGCGAATTATGTGATCGAATCGAGTCGATGTTTAGTGATTTTTAGGCCTGTTATTAGGGTTGTTGGGCCTCGGTTGAGCACCGTCTATATGAATACATACGAAACAAGTTTTGCGTGACCTAAGATTGAGCAGGCGTGCGCAGAGAACGGTTTGGGAATATGCTAAACATATTTACAGGGAAGAGGAGCAGAGGAACATTGCAGCGATAGAGGATGGCGTTGGAGCCCAATGTAAGCTTCAAGTTTCTCGAATACATCCTTGTCGTATTTGCTAAATGCGAGTTATTCAGTTGACGGGCGATTCTTTGATTTCTGTCGCAAGTCATCAATTATCTTTTTGATTTTCTTGGCTTCATCAACCGGAAGCTTACTCGAGCTAAGATACAATTCAAGTTCGTCGGCAGCCTCCTTGAATTTCTTCATTTCGTTGCCGTAGAGTTGAGCAAGTTCCTTATGTATTGCCGGAATCGCGACCTTCGACAATCGCTTCGCCTGAAGTAAATGTTTTTCCGCGCTCACAAAGTCGCCTCCTTCGCGTTCAAGCGTTCCAAGGAGATAAAGAACCTGAACTGAACCCGGGGCCAAAGTAGCGGCTTGTTCAAGAGACACTGTCGCAGCCTTATTGTAACTCTTGCCGAGATTATGCATGGCAAAGCCCAAATAATAGAAAGATGTCGCACTCTTGGGATTCACTTCTGTAGCGTTATAAAAGTAGGGAATCGCCTTTTCATAGTTTTTGGCCGTAAATAGTTCCTTACCCATTCGATGCAAAGCAAGGTAGTAATTTGGAAACAACCGGATCGCTTCATTTAATTGGTCGAAACCTTCGGCTTCACGTTTAGACGCTAGACTCTTGACCGCCTCGTCGAAAGATTTTTTCGCTGCAGGTGGAACGTCCTGTGCGAACACAACGGCAAGCTCTGTTTCGGCTAATCCGCCTTTTTTCGGCTGCAAGTAAAAATCTTGTGTGAAAAACCCGACTCCCTGACCGCCGCGAATATTTATTGTGACGACCTCAACCATGAATTCCTGATCCTCAAGGTCAAACCGAAACGGCATGGCCTTGACCGTGTATCGGCCGTCAATCAGCCCAGTGAACGTGTACCTGCCAGCCGTATCAGTTTTAGTTCGACCCCTCACTTGATAATTCTCATTCAGGAGCTCCAGATCGACTTCAAACAACGCGTTTCTTTGCTTATCGTAAACAAATCCGCTGATAGTGCTCTGCGCATTAGCGCAAACGGATAAGAAAAGTATCGTTAGTGAGACGCACAGACCCACTCTCAAGGTTTTTCCGTAAATTTTATCGAGTAACACTTCTGCAACCTCCGAAACTTGGAAAAGTACTGCCTTTTCATTGCGGCGATGTTCTATCATATCACCGTATAAATCTCAAAGAAACACAAAACGGTCTGGTCAAGATGAAATATCGCAAACACCCACTCCTCCGTTATCCGGCACGTTCGTTGGTCACTAAAAGCTGTAAAAAAACTGAATAAACTAATTTTTCTTTCTTAGAGCTTGGATTGCTTGCTTGACCTCGGCTAAGTTCGCCGCGTCCGGACTTAACTTCAGAAAAAGCTCCAATTCGTCGGCCGCCTTTGTAAACTCGTCTTGGTCCTTATATACGCGCGCGAGCTGCCAGTGGATTTCTGCCACGGTACCTTTAGTGAGTTCGTTTGCCTTCAGGAGTCGGTGAAGGCCTTCTGAATCCTTCTTTTTACTATGAAGAGCGATACCCAGCCAGAGGTGCCCATTGGGCGTTGCCGGTTCCAGCACGATCGCGGATTTGAAATGCCCGATCGCCAGATCGGTTTGCTTAAGGCGAAACAGCGACCGGCCCAGGCCCATTGTGCTGCTGTGGCTGCGCTGATTTACCATCATGGCTTTTGTTAGCAGCACGTATGCTGCTTCATAATGTCCGCGGACCACATATTCATTACCAAGTCGATCAAGAGCAGCAAAATATTCAGGGAATATCTCGATCGATCTTTTAAGCTTTTCAAAAGCCTCTTTTTCATTTTTCGACGCAAGGTCATCGAGTGCTGAATTGTAAAGATTCTGTGCTTCAGCCGGCACTTCCTGCAAAAAAACGACGCCCGGAGCGGCACTTGCCCCGGCGTTTCGATTTTTTCGAGTGCCGAGATAAAACTCGACCTGTTCGGTATTTGCCAGTCGGCCCGAGATCGCGGCGAGCGTGACACTCCGCGTCTGCTCTTCATAATCGGTGCCGGTAGTAACGACTTTCAAATAATACTGTCCGGGTGCCAGTCCCGAAAAAGTAAACATTCCAGAACTCCGCGTTTGAACACGACCGACAATTGCGTAGAAGTCACTTTGGAGTTCGACGTATATCTGTGCAACTGGCGCACGGGTCTCGCTGAAAACAAAACCCGAAATAGTATTTGTATTTCGAATGGACGGTATCTGAGCGAAAATCGAACCGGAACCTGTGTTGAGGAAAACTAAACACGCGGCCGCAATTAGGAAAGCTCTAAAATTACCTTTCATCGAGACCTACTGCATAAACTGGAGATCACCTATTATTGAATACGATCCGACATAGATATCAGCTTGCTAAAGGCACGTCAAATCTTCAATTTTTGTCACTATAATATGTATGTTGCGATAGATGCAAGATGCATTAGAAACGTGGCGAGTTGCAACCCGTCGGACAGCCTCTAACTCTCGCTGACTTTGAGCACAGCGAGAAATGCTTCCTGCGGGATCTCGACGCGGCCGACTTTCTTCATACGCTTTTTGCCTTCTTTCTGTTTTTCCAGCAGTTTACGTTTGCGTGAAATATCGCCGCCGTAGCATTTTGCGATAACGTTCTTACCCATCGCCTTGACGGTCTCGCGGGCGATAACCTTGTTGCCGATGGCGGCCTGGATCGCCACCTCAAACATCTGCCGCGGGATCAGTTCCTTCATTTTGGCGGTGAGCAGGCGGCCCTTGGCCGTGGCTGTGTCGGTATGCAGGATGAGCGAAAGAGCATCGACAGGCTCGCCCGAAACTAATACATCTAGTTTTACGAGTTTGCTTTCCTGGTATCCCGACAAATGATAGTCCAGCGAA
>JBGSXN010000254.1:0-23187 GCA_041751355.1 Pyrinomonadaceae bacterium | reverse complement strand
CGCTCGCACGCCGCCGACTTTTCCTATTGGCGTCGATTGTATCGGCTTTTCACGCTCAAAAGGGCTCAGAACCCGCGTTAATAAAAAGATTTGCGCACACCGCCGCCAAACGCCCGCTGTTCAGCAAATTATCTGCGCATTGGAGCTCGATTGAATTGTCGCTGTAAGTGTAGGAAAAATGAAGACTTCACCGTTCCCCGCCCCGCTATGTCCCGCTATGCCCCGTTAAGAGAAAGATGTGAGAGCTTACACATTTATCCACCCTCTCGCCGAGGGCCTCGGGCTGTTTGCCGTCGGAAAACTGATAGATGAGGCGACGAAAGCACGTCTCGAAAAGCTAATCTGCCTCAGAATGAAGATCAATCACCTAAAGGGTAAGATCGCGAGCTCGGCTCAGGAGGAGGACGCTATTTCAAAAGACCAGGCACGCCTGCCGGAAAATATCGAGGCCCTGACCAAAACACCCGAGGCCCGCCAGCTCATCGCCCGCTACATCGCCAAGGCAAACGAACAGGAAACCCGGATCGAACAGATAGCCAAAGATAAAGTATCCCTTACCACCGACGCCGCCCTTCTGGAACCGGCCGTGGCGATCCAGGATTTTGAGTTGAAATAGAAGGGGCCAGTCTGGCGAGAAAACGGCAAACCGTTTTCATGTAGCAGCCAACGCTATTAGCCTCGCCGCAGGACCGCTCTAGTTTCGATTAGAAGTTCCTCCTAAACAGGTAAGACATCTTCACGAAAAATGTCCTGTTGAACTGCAGAAACCCGGTCTGGGGTTCGTTGAAGGCGTAGCCTTTATAGCCCAATGTGTTGTTGTAGCCCACGTAGATCGATTTTCCGACGCTCGGGGTCCACGCAAACACGTATTGTCCCGTGATCCGGTCGCTCAGCGTTTCGTAATACAGACGTGCTTTGAGGTTAACGAATCGAGTGAATTGGTAGGTCGACGAGGCGGAAAAGTAATTTGACTCGTAGGTCAGGAGTTTGGTGTCGTTACGCCTGAGGCTCGACCGGCTGTAGGAGGCCCCGAGGCTGAATTTGTCGGTGGGTTTTGCGCTGAATCCGGCTCCGACGTAATGGCTTCGTGCGGGCCCAGGGTCTAGCGGAGCGCCGGGACCGAACCGCAAAACCGCCGGGCTGACGCGCGGATAATCTCGACCCGCACCGAAATCGTAATCCAGGCGATTAAAACCGGTGCTGTAATTCCCATTGACGGAAAGTCGCTTGTTAAATTGCTTATAGAAATATGTATACGGCCCGTACCCGAATACTCGCCGCGTCGGCTCGCCGAAGAACGCTCCCGGCCTCTCGGCTGTCCTGCGCGGGCCAAACTCATCCTCGTATATAATGCTGGGGCCAAATGAGAATCCCCCGCCCACGCTGGTGTTCCCCTTGAACTCCAGACTGCCGTTGATTCCGCACCCCCAGCCCTGGAGCCGATTTGAGAAAGTGTTCTGACGGCTGCAGTTCGCCCCCGCGAATCGATACACGATCAGCTTTTTGGGCGTCGGGTCGGGATTGAGGTTGACATATACGAAATGTGACATCGTGTCCGTTTGACGCGTAAAGCCCAGGGCTGCCCTGAACCGGTCCGTGACGCCCTGGCTGTTCCCGCCTACGCTATAATGCCTGCTTCTATAGCTGAACGAGACGTCGTAAGCTGCGCCTTTCCCAACTCCATATGAGTATCGGTCCATCTCGTCTTTGAAGTAACCAGTGGATACCGATGTCAGGACCTGACCGCTGAGACTCGTGCTCTTATTTATCTTCCAACGCCCATCAAACCCGCCCAAGTGGCTATGTTTCTCGGGATACGAATAGCTCGTGACTAAAAATCCAATGCTCGATTCTTTGCCAATATCGCGCTTTATCCGAAAGACACCGGCGTAAGCTTTTTTGTCCGGAGGGTTAAATAGCGGGTCGTCCACGGCCCCGAGTATTCCGAAAGATGTTTTGCCCACCTTACCCGTGAGTTTGAAGGCTACATCGGGGTTCTCTATGCGGCGCGTATAGACCGCCTGAATTGCCGTGTTAAAAATGTCGACGCCTTCCAGAAAGAAGGGCCGCTTTTCCGAGAAGAAGATCGGGAACCGCTGGTTTGCAGCCACCACCGGAGCATCCGCCTCCGTATCGGCAAAGTCGGGGTTGTAGGCCGCGTCAAGCGTTATGTTAGGTGTGATGCTGTATGTGGCCGTAAAGCCAAAATCCGGCTGTATCGGTGGATTGGAGAAGTGCGTTAGGCTGGTTCGCGTGCCCGTCTGTTTGAGGGTGACGGTCGGGATCACTTCGAGCGTACGCGAGCCCTTGATCTCATTCATGCCGGTCAGCTTGCCGAACTTGTTCATAAATCCGGGCACGCCGCGCGGCAGCGGCACCCATGAATTGAATTCCGGGTTTCCGCGGGAGATCAACCTCGCAGCGTTGAACCCCCAAAACTTGTCCTTGCCCGCGGCATACCGGATCGATTTGAAAGGGATCTTTATCTCGACGGACCAGCCCCAGTCTTCAATGACGCCCTTCGACTCGAAAACTACATCTACGTTGTAGTCTGTTCCCTGTGATTCGGTCTGAACGCCGTCCTGCTGGATGCCGAGCGGATTCACTGCAAATGCGTAAGCGCGTCTCTGGTCGTTGAACGTGTCCAGCCAAAACTGCACATTGTCTTCGCCGTATACCCGATCGCGCTGAACGACGGACGTGCGGATCTTGTCTTTATCGTCCCAGCACTTGAAGGCAATATAGAAATTCGATGGATCATAGCCGATCAGCACCTCCGTACGCTGCGATGCAGGCAGATGGTCACCGGGCGAGGTTTGTATCAGGTCGCGAAGCACGGCCGCGGACCGCCACACTTCGTCGTCCAGCTTACCGTCGATTGTCGGAGGACTGGAAAATTTTGGGACAGTGACCGCCGAGCGGACCAGTTTGGATAAGTCAGCTGGGCCGCCGTCTGTTATTGCCGTCGCCGGCTGCTGGGCATAAATCTCGCATACAGCCGCGAGACACAAAAAAGCAACGATCGAAAATTTCATGAGAGACCCCACATGCTGCGAGAGTATGTGCCTGCCGCCTTGGTGCGGCTATCCTGACAGCCATGTTTACTCTTCTGTTAGGGCCTTAGAGCGGCTTTCCGTCGAATAAAATCTCGGCTCAGGGGTTTTGAAGTTTCTCCTCAGATTGCAACAAAAGCGCAAGGCGCTCCACAATTTTAGTGTATTCGCAGCTAAAATGACAGATGCAAAGTGATCTGAAAAACAGTAAAAGCAAGATCCGGGGACTTTACGACGTTACTGGGCGATCTCGTAATAAGAATCCGGTCAACGTTTCAAAATCGCAATTCCTCTAGCATGGTTACGTCATTTATTATAAAATACGTTCGATGCCGCGACAGCCGGATAGTTTTTTCGCAGTAAATGCCAGACAGCCATTAAAATGCGTGTTAAGCCACACGGCTGCAGTAACTTGGCGATACTGCCAGCGAGCGAGACAGCACCGAGACAGTGCGAGACAGGCGAGATAGCGGCCAAATGCATACGCATAATTCACATGAGAAGGGCGTGGCGTAGCGCTGATGAGCTTAGTGAGAGGGTCCTGTTCGATTTTGATGATGGGTGCGAACTTTCTCTAATAAAATAACGTTATAATGGAAGCGGCCGATCAAGGCCGCGATTACTTATATCTAAGGGGAGGAATTTTATATGTCAGAATTTGAATCAGAAGTTAACAAAGCAGAAAGAGAGCTCGAGCAGAGCCTCGTACCGGCCGAAGGTCGCGACCCATTCGGTGACAAAGCGGGAACGGACGAATTTTTAGGAGATATTAAAATGCAGGCACAGGAATACGGCCAGAAGATACAGGACGCGGCGGGCAAGGCAAAGGAATTTGCCAGCGAGAAATTTGCCCAGGCGGGTGACAAATTTAAGGAAATACAGGGCCGCGACCCAAAGGAACTCATCGAGGACGCGAAAGAATTTGCACGGCAAAAACCCGGCCAGACGATCCTCATTTCCGCCGCTATCGGCGTCGTTATAGGACTCATCCTAAAAGGCGGCCGCAGGTAAGCCGGATCCGAATAGCTCCATCACTACAAAGGCCGCCCACCCCCAGGGCGGCCTCTTCACTTCTGAGTCCCGCGTTTACGCGGCCATTTCAGTCCTTCTTCTTAGCCCCTTTTCGTCCCGAGCCTCCCGGATTCTTGCCGCCGCCGTCCTGCTTATTCACCGTGGCCCAAGCCCGTTTTTCGGCTTCCTTTTCCGAAACACCCTTCTTCTCGTACCCCTCAGCGATATGGTCCGCTTTGCGTTCCTGCTTCTTTGTATATTTGTTGCCTGGCATAAAAACATAACCTCCTATGTCCCCATCGTACGACAGAGGTTCTCGTTGGATTTGTTTATTGGGTTACAAAACAAGCATTCTCAATCCCCCCGTTATACATAGCCATATCGATTTGCAGCAACTGCCTCCACTTCGAAAACGGAAATTCCATGCAGGATCTGGGTCAACCGATTCCAATGGAAACGCATTATCTACTTGTATTTACAGCTATCTGCAGAACAAATAACCTAGGGCCTGCCTTTGCCTTTACCGCGATCATCGCCGCGGCCGCTGCGTTTGCCTTCGTTATCCGGCTTTTTCGGCTTATCTTCTCTGCCTTTGCCTTTATTATCGCGGTCATCGCGGTCCTGGCGTTGCGAGCCCTTTTCATCGCGTTTCCACGATTGTCCGGGACGCGTAGCCAGCCCGGGCGGCGGACCGCCCGTGGAAGGGTTATTAAGGTTCGGCCTGTCTTCACGCCGGTCGCCTCTGTCATCGCGATCACGCCTGTCGCCGCGTCGGGGCCGCGGGTTATTGGTAATAAATTCGACCTGTTCGCGGGTCGGCTGGGCGAGGCGGGCACGAACATTATTCATCCATTTTCCCTGATGGGGCGACCTGATATTTATTCTCTCGACTATCGCCGGTGCGGCAACGGTCACGAAGACCGGTTCGGGATACGCCTGCTGGATGCGGGTACGGTAAACGGGCGTCTCGACCACCTCGTAAGCCTGATAATTGGCCGGATAATTATCATAATAATACGGCGAGCGGTAAGGCTGGCTGCGGTCTGTGAAAAGCGCCGAGACCAGTGCGACCGAGCGGTCAAGCCAGTTTGTCTCGTACTGATAATTATCGCCGTAGATCTGTTCGTTCCCGCGAAGCAATACGCGGGCGCCGCGGGCATCGGGCTGGTCGCGGTAAAAGATGACCGACGCGATCTCCTGCACAAGGTCAGGGCCGAACCGCGTGTAGAGCGAGAGCCCGCGTTCACTTGGCCCGCGGTCGTCAAATTCGTCGACGCTGATGTAATCGACATAACCGTCGCCATTCAGGTCGAGATTGTTAAAGCCCTCGTCGGAATTGAGGTATTGCTCAAATTCCTGCGGGCTGCTCGAGCGTTCGAGCAGATAGTTGACCCGCTGCAGGTCAAGATTGTCCTTTGCCCAGTAATCTTCCTGGTCGACCGTGGCCAGAACCTGATCGTCCTGATACGGATCGGTCGCAGCCGTCTGCTGCTGATCCTGGTTGCAGGATATAAGGAAAAAACTTGCTGATAATAAAGCAATGGATAATTTGATAATTTTCATGGTAATGCCCCCTGGTATGGATTTTGAAGGATCGGAGAGGACTCTATTGTCTCACCGAATACCGAAATACGCGAACAGACGCCCGCCCAGAGGCTCTCGGCGCTGTGTTATTATGGGTTCGTTATGACCGTTTCTAACGGCCATCGACGACCTGGCTCTCATTGTCTAAGTTAGTGATCCGTTAGAATGCGGCCAAATATACCTAAACTCATCTTCGCCGTGCTGCTGAGCCTGTATTTTCTCTCGATCGCGTGGGACCCGATGGAAGGCAGCTTTTTGGACAATGTCGATCTCGCTATCCATGAGACCGGGCATTTGCTGTTCCGGGTCTTAGGCGAATTTATGGGCATCGCGGGCGGATCGCTGCTTCAGGTCATATTCCCGGCGGCCTTTGTCGGCTATTTTATCTGGCAGCGCAGCTTTTATTCCGCGGCGATCGTTTCATTATGGGTCGGCCAGAGCATTTTGAACGTTTACGTTTATGCGGCCGATGCCCAGGTGATGCAGATCGTCCTGCTCGGTGGGCTGACCGGCTCGGAGGGCAGCTTTCACGATTGGAATTACCTTTTGACCGAGACGGGACTGCTCAATGCGACCCGGACGGTCGCGGGCATTATTCGTTTGGCGGGCACATTAACTATAATCGTAGGCAGCGTCGCGGCCGTTTACTTTTCGTTTCACACGCCGGATCAGGAAGTATGAAGGCAACTCTCATCACCGGGGCCTCGAGCGGCATAGGCGAGGCATTTGCCCGCCGTCTGGCCTCGGAAAAGCATGACCTCGTGCTGGTCGCACGCAGTGAAAAGGCGCTGCACGAGCTGTGTGATGAGCTTATGCTCAAGCACAAAATA
Organism: Pyrinomonadaceae bacterium; assembly: GCA_041751355.1. Classification (GTDB taxonomy): domain Bacteria; phylum Acidobacteriota; class Blastocatellia; order Pyrinomonadales; family Pyrinomonadaceae; genus OLB17. The sequence continues at coordinate 16,709 of JBGSXN010000254.1, read as the reverse complement.
TTGGCCCATTACATTGTGCTCGACCTCGCCGAGCCCGATGTTGACCGTAAGCTTCATGCCGAAACTGAAAAGCACGGTTTCGAGATCGACTGGCTGATCAATAACGCGGGCGTCGGCTCGGCAGGTGATTTTGCCAAACTCGATATCGACCGCGAGCTGCAGATGATCGAGCTAAATATCTCGGCCGTCGTTGCGATAACCCACTGCTACCTGCAGCAGATGCGAGAACGACGTGCGGGAACGATCATCAACGTTTCATCGGCTGCCGGCTTTCAGCCGATACCGTTTATGGCCACTTACGCAGCAACCAAGGCCTTCGTCACATCGTTCTCAGAGGCCATCGCCGAAGAAAACCGGCCATTCGGCATACAGGTCCTGGCTTTATGCCCCGGCTCGACAAAGACAAATTTCTTCGCCGCGTCAAACATCGACCGCCCCATCCAGTTCAAGGGCCAACAGACCGTCGAGGAGGTCATCGACACCGCGATGCGTGCTGTCAAAAGCGGCAAGACAAAGACCGTGTCCGGCTTCGCCAACAAGATCGGCTCACTGCTCGGCACCTACGTCCCCAGCTCGATCTCGACACGCGTAATGGCAAAAACACTGAGGGTAAAATATCAGCCGGAAGTTAATAAGAGATAGGCGGCTCGTTTCGAATCATGCTTCTAGAACACCTATACCGAATCAGTTTGGAGACGCCCGATCGCTGGGCAATGTTCATTGGACTTCCTCCAAACACCATGTCTTTGCTCGACGTTCGGATTGAACTGCTTGGGTCATACATCATGGGCTTTAGGGAAGCGAGCCAACTCGGAGGATTCGATGTATCAGACGCTGACGCGTTTTTTGAGTGGCTCCTTGAGGAGAAGAAGGAATTTCCCCCACAGGGGTGGGCTACGAAGTATCTGAATGACTGCAACGGAAGTCACCTCGATGCCATCGCTAAGTTCTGGGGTTTTCTCCACGAATACCTTTTCCGTAAGAGGCCGGCTTGGTTCTTGCGGTTGAATGCGGGGCCACTGCCAAGCCAAATCAGAAACGGAGCGGGTACGCCAGCCAACCCTGATATTCGTGACCCGGAACACGTACGTGCCCTCGCGGCTCTTGAAACCAAAGGCTCTGAGGAAGAAATATCAGCCGAAGGTTAAAGGTTAATTAAGTAGTTGAGCGCCCTGTAACGTATGGAGAAGCTAGAAATCGCATTAGCGGAATATATCGCTGTCGTTGGATCAAGCGCGGCTAGTACAAGCCGCGCCGAAGATCGGAGCCGCTATCAGGGGCATCTCGCGCAAGGAGCTCTTATGTATGCAGCTCTCAAGAAGCACGATTCAATAGCAATGCTCAAGGAGTTGGTCGCTTCCGAACGTCGGAGTTACGGATGGGATTTTCTTGGTGGGACAGAGGGAAGCTTAGCGGAAGCTTCATTCAATGAGTTTGCCGAACTTGTCGAAAGCGCGGAATAACATGTCAAACGAGACAGATTTTTGCAAGCGGGCTTCTGGTGATTTCGAAACGTATCTAATTGCTTAGCTTATTATGAAATTCACAGTTCTGGGCAGCGGTTCGACCGGCAACGCCGTTCTCATTTCTAGCGATAAAACGAACGTCCTCGTCGACGCCGGACTCAGCGCCCGTGAGATCCTGAAACGGCTCGGCGAGGTTGGCGTTACGTCCGACGATCTCGACGGCGTATTGATCACGCACGAGCATGGCGACCATGCCGGCGGGCTTCGCGTGCTTATGCGCTCCGTAGATTGCCCGGTCTACATCTCGAAATGTACCGAGGACGCATATTACGATACGCGGGCCGGCGGACGTAATAACGGCGAGAGCGAATCGACAAAACGGCAGACCGCGCTGAAGGAACGCGTGGTCGAGATCGAGTCTGACGAGGAATTTCGTATCGGCGATATCGACTTTGAGCCGTTCTGCGTGCCGCACGACGCGGCGGATAACTTTGGGTTTGTGGCAAAGCAGGATGGGGTTCGCGTGGCCACCCTGATGGATTTTGGCCACATCACGATGCTCATCAAGGATAAGCTTCGCGGCTGTGATGCGATCGTCATCGAGTCTAACCACAGCCGCGATATGCTGAGGGCCTGCTCGGTCTACACTTGGGAATTGAAGCAGCGGATAATGTCACGCAACGGCCATCTCTCTAACGAAGACCTGTCCGAATGGCTGACGAATGATTTTGACGGCTGTGCCCGGTATATCGTGCTCGCACATCTCTCGCAGCGTGCCAACGAGCCTCATTTGGCGAAGATAACCGCCGAGTCGGCATTAGCCATGCGGCCGCCTCTGTTTAGGGCAGAAACGGTCGTTTCGCTTTCGAGTTACCGTGAACCGACCGCGTGGTTCACATTCTGATCTTTTGACAACTGTTTAAAAGCAGAGGCCGCTGAGAACGCAGAGAAAGAAATATGATCTTTCTCTGCGTCCTTTGCGTACTCTGCGTTTAAGGGTGTTCTATGTGCTCTGGGTGGTGAATTTCTTACTGCTTATTTGCCGCGATTCCAGGACTTTTGGAACTCTTGATCAGACTGTCCATTTTCGCTACGACCGGGCCCGCTGCCTGGCTGTAGTTGGACATAACGATAGCCGTCCAGCCTGAGTTCAGATACATGTTTAGGTTAGAGTTGATCCCGGGAAAGCCCCCGCTGTGTCCTGCGGTACCGGCCGCCGTGTTCACCCCAAACCCATATCCGTAATTAGGCGAGTTCAGTTCAGGCTTGGGCGTGGTCAGCACCTTCACCATAGCGGTACTCACCAGCTTTCCGCTGCGTAAGGCCTGATCGAACCGAAGCAGGTCTTCAACGGTCGAGTAACCGCCGCCTTGTGGCCCGCCGCGCATGACGTGCTGGAATACATTATTCGACCATGCTATGCCGGTATCAGTGAACTGCTTATGATAGCCGACCGCGAGATTCGGATTTACTTTATCGAGTTCATACGCATCGGTGTTGATCATCCCCGCGGGCTTGTAGATGTTCTCGCGAACGTAGTCGAAATAATTCTGGCCGCTGGCGATCTCGATGATCTTGCCCAGGACCAGCATTCCGGTGTTGCTGTACTGCCACTTGGAGCCCGGTTCGAATTGGAGCCTCTCGTCCTGTTTAGCAAGAGCCATCATGTCATCGACGGTGCGCAGGTTGGCCCGCGACATATCCTGATAACGCTTGCTGAAATAGCCTCCGAGCCCCGCGGTGTGGGTGAGAAGATGCTTGATCTGGATCTTTTTGGCCGACTCAGCATCGGGGAAGTCTGGAATAAACTTTGACAGAGGATCGTCAAATGACAGCTTGCCCTTCTCGACAAGCTGTGCGATCGCAACGCCGGTAAACATCTTGTTCATCGAACCGAGATTGAATTTCGTGTCGATCTTGTTCGGCACACCGTAGTCTTTGTTAGCGGTGCCGTAGACGGCCTTGTAGACCGGAACTCCATCCTTGGCGAGCAGCACGGCCCCGGAAAACACGTCGGCATCCGCAAGCCGCTTCAAAAAGCCCTTTAGCTCTTCGCTAATAGCGGCATTATCCAAAGTTCGATCGGCAGCGGCGGGAGCCTTGGGCGGACGGCCGCCGATACCTTTTATCTTGAAAGGTGCTTTGTCTTCCACGGCAAAGAACATTGCGGCATAAAGGCCGGTAAGTTTGTTTTTCAACAGGAGCGTGGTGCCATTCGGCGCCGCTTCCTGTACGCTCACGACTTCGTAGCCGCGAGACATATCGTAATGATTGGAAGCAAAGTTAAGATGCTGCTCCATGGGCATTCCGAGCATTTCGCCGGCGAAATTTGCTTCCACAAAACTGCGGACCTTCGCACGGTCGCCCGTCGATAACGCCGCGATAAATGCGCGGCCCTGGCGTTCGGCGGCGGTCGGGTCCTGTGCAGATATGCCTGCAGCTGCGGTCAAAGTGACGAGAAAGAGCAATGAAGATCTGAGAATTTGTTGCATGTCGGACTCCTTGGGGAATATAAGAACTGACTGGACTACGGTTCTGGTCAGTATAAGGTTTCAACTATTTTCCCGCAAGTGGAACGCACGCGGGCTTGACCGTTCGCCGCGCCGTCAGGCGATGCAATCCAGAAGTGATAATTGGTCGGAAACTATCTCGTCCGGGCGGACGCCGTGGAAGGTCATGCGATGTAGGGAGCAGGGACCGTGCTCGCGAAGTGCGTCAAGATGCACTGAAGCGGCATAGCCCTTGTGGCCATCAAAACCATAATGCGGAAACTGCGAATGATAATCGGTCATGAGGGCGTCACGGTAGGTCTTGGCAAGAACCGAGGCCGCGGCAATCGAGGCGGAAATGGAGTCGCCCCGAATGATCGGCATCTGCGGCAGATCGATCTCCTTGAGCCTCAGAGCATCGATCAGCAGGTAATCCGTTCTGCAAACGAGGCCCTGGATCGCAAGCCGCATGGCCTTTTTGGTGGCCTCGAGGATGTTGATCTCGTCGATCTCATCGGCCTCGACCTGGCCGATGGCGTAGGCGACGCAGACGTTTTTGAGCTTTTCGGCGATCTCTTCGCGGAGTTTGGGAGTGAGCTTTTTAGAATCGTTGAGCCCTTTTGGCAGCCGCCTGTTGGGATCAAGGATGCAGGCTGCGGCCACAACGGGCCCCGCAAGACACCCGCGGCCAACCTCGTCGACGCCGGCTACGAGCCGAAAACCCTCGGCATGTGCCTGCCGTTCAAAATGCAGGCCGGGCTTTTTGATCCTCGCACCGGGAAAGAGCGAAACGCGGGCGGCCGAATCATCAGGTTTTGATCCGTGCCGCTCCGCGTTCGCCAAGATAGGGTCTCCTTAAACTGTTTTCTTTTTCGCGCGTGTATCGCGTTCCTTAATACGGGCCGCTTTACCGCGAAGATCTCGCAGGTAGTATAGCTTGGCACGCCGCACCTTACCACGGCGGACCACGTCGATGTGGTCGATTACCGTTGCATGCAGCGGAAATATACGCTCGACGCCAACGCCGAAGCTCACCTTCCTCACGGTCACGGTCTCGCGGACACCGCCATGCTTGCGTGCGATGCAGATGCCTTCGAAAGCCTGAAGGCGTTCCTTGTTTCCTTCTTTGATTCGGACGTGCACGCGAAGCGTGTCGCCCGGCTGAAAGGCAGGTGTGCCTTCCTTCATTTGCGTTTGTTCAACTGAATCCAGTCTGTTCATTTTAGTTTCGGCCAGAGGTCAGTAAAAGTTACGGAGTTTCCAGAGTTTCAGAGTTACGAAGTTAGAAACCGCTTTGCTAACTCTGCAACTTCCGTAACTCTGCAACTTCGCAACTATTTACCCACTTTCACCATTTTCTCCTGTTAAAAGTTCCTTTCTATAAAGCCTTGTTTTCTCAAGCGCCTTTTCGTGACGCCATTTTTCTATCTCGGCATGATTGCCGTTCAATAAAACTTCGGGAACTGCCATTCCCCTAAATTCCGCCGGCCGCGTGTAATGCGGGCAATCGAGCAGTCCGCTTGAGAACGAATCGTTATCGGCCGATGTTTCGCTCCCCAACGCGTTCGGCAGCAGCCTGACGATACCGTCGACCACGACTATTGCCGCCGGTTCGCCGCCGGAGAGGACATAGTCACCGATCGAGATCTCGTCAGTTACCAGAGCATCGTTGACCCTTTCGTCAACGCCCTCATATCGGCCGCAGATGAGCAGGAGATGATTAACCTCATCAGCAAAAGCCCTGGCTTCCGCCTGCTCAAAGGGCTTGCCCTGCGGCGACAAAAGCACGACCCGTGTTCCCGCGGGATAAGCTTCGCGATCGCTCGTGCCGATCAATTTTTCAATCGCGGCGAATATCGGTTCCGGTTTTAACACCATCCCGTCGCCGCCGCCAAACGGTCTGTCGTCCACCATCCGATGCTTATCGAAAGCATATTCGCGGATGTCATGAACATTTATCTTTACGATGTCGGCCAGTTTTGCCCGGCGGATTATGCCAAATTCAAAAACCTGGCCGAAAAATTCCGGGAAAATTGTCAGAACGTCTATCTTCATGACTGGAGTGCAAGCATCCTGCTTGCCAGAACGCGAAGCGTTCTATGGCGGCCTATGCGTAAAATCAAGTTGTCAATATCTCGATGGCGTCAGGCCGCAAACATGCGGCCATGCAAGCAAGGATGCTTGCGCTCCAGTCAAAATTCAAGAAGTCCTTCCGGCGGATCGATCTTTATCCGTTTACTCTCGATATCGACTTCGACGCAGATCGACTCAGCAAAAGGTATCAAATACTCCTTGGTGTCGCCGGCAACTACGAGCAACTCGGTTCCGCCTGTCCGCATAAGTTCGCGAACCGTGCCGATCACCTCGCCGTCAGGAATCTCGACTACGCAGCCCTCCAGCTGCCAATCGAAGAATTCACCGCTTTCAAGCTCGACAGCATCAGATTCCTGAACGCAGATCTCAAGATTTCTGAGTTCTTCGCCGCGTTCGATTGTGTCATAACCGTCGAATTTAAGGATGACCCGGCCGCTTTGAAACCAAAAGTTTTCAATTATCAATTCCGATCGCTCGCCCGTCTGCGTAAGGGCCGTTACTTTTTCGAGGGCCTCAAAGCGTTCAGGGAAATCTGTCAGCAGTTCCGCTACGACCTCGCCTTTTAAGCCTCGCGGCCGAACGATTCTGGCAATTGCGACAAGTTCGTCCATATCGAACTTATGAGCCGTCAATCTTCTAAAAGATCAAGATGAAACCGTTTGCCGTGCTTGTGACCCGCGGCAAATAAGATGCTCCTGATCGCCTTTACCGTCCGCCCCTCTCGGCCGATTACCCGACCCATGTCACTTTCGGATACACGGACCTCGATCCGCACATTTTTGCCGTCAGCGGCCTCTGAAACCTCGACAGAATCGGGCTCATCGACCAGCGATTTGATGATCTTTTCAACGGCTTCTTTCATAAGAAGTTTGCAGAGTTGACGGAGTTACCTGAGTTTATAAAGCAAAAGCTTCGAAACTCAATAAACTCAAAACTATTCCGCTGTCGGAGGTGCAGGCGGATTATTCTTGATAAGGCTCTTGACCGTCTCGGTCGGCTGAGCACCAACACCGATCCAATATTGGATACGTTCGTGTTCGAGTTTCACCTCAGCCGGGTCGATCATCGGGTTATAGGTACCGACATTTTCAAGGTACTTGCCGTCGCGCTTTGACCGCTTTTCCTTTACCACCAGGCGATAAAAAGGTTTACCCTTTGCGCCCATTCTCATTAAACTGATTGCTAACATAATTTGTAATTAGTTCGTTGTTGGCCATTCGTTGTTCGATGGGTTACGGCCCGACGAACCACGATCAACGATCAACCCACTATCTCCGTTTCTTGTGTCTCTTCTTTTTCCTAATACCCTTCGATACCGGAGCATCGGAACCATCGTCATCCGAAAGCCCCATGTCTCCGCCGCCGAGCAAGCCGCCCAAGCCGCCGGCAAGGCCACCCATCATTTTCTTGCCCAAGCCGCCGAAAAGTCCGCCGCGGTTCATCTGGGCCATCATTTTCTTCATCTGCTCATACTGGCGGAGCAGCTGATTGACCTCGCCGATCGACGAGCCTGAACCGTTGGCGATACGCGTTTTGCGGCTGGCGTCGATGACCTTGTGGTCGCGTCTTTCCTGCCGAGTCATCGAATCGATGATCGCCTCGGTTCGCTTGAGTTGGTGGTCCACGACCTCGGATTGCTCGTCCGAGATCTTCATGCCGCCGGTCATCTGCTCGGGCAGCATCTTCATTATCTTTGACATTGAACCGAGCTTTTTAAATTGGCCAAGCTGATTGCGAAAATCCTCCAACGTAAACTGGTTACGCGTCATTTTGGCGAGTTGTTCCTTGGCCTCGTCCTCGCTGATTTTGCCCTGGACCTCTTCGATAAGGGTCAGAACATCGCCCATTCCCAGTATCCGCTGAGCAATGCGGTCGGGATAAAATGGCTCGATCGCGTCGTATTTTTCACCGACGCCCACAAATTTTACCGGCTGGCCGATAACCTGGCGAATCGACAATGCGGCACCGCCGCGGGCATCGCCATCCATTTTGGTCAGCACGACCCCGGTAATGCCGACTCGTTCGTGAAATACCTCTGCAGAACGGACAGCATCCTGGCCGGTCATCGCGTCGGCTACAAATAAAACCTCGATCGGCTTTGTCTCGGCCTTGATCTGTTCGAGTTCGACCATCAGATCGTCGTCGATGTGCAATCGGCCGGCCGTATCGATCATCAAGGTGTCAAAGCCGTATTCGACCGCATACTTGACCGCACCCCTAACGATCGTCAGCGGGTCATTGGTCTCTTTTGCCTCGTAAACACCAACGTTGACGGCATTTGCCACGACCTTAAGCTGTTCGCGAGCCGCCGGTCGATAGACATCGGTAGAAACCAGCAGTGGCTTGCGTTCCTGATTATCAGCCAGCCATCGTGAGATCTTGCCCGTCGACGTCGTCTTTCCCGAACCCTGCAGACCGACGATCATGACTGCGTTCGGCGTTTGCTTTGTAAATACAAGCCGTGAGGATGTGCCGCCCATTAGCTCGACGAGCTCATCGTAAACGATTTTGACAACCTGTTCGTGAGGTTTCAGATTTTGCCAGACGTCCTGGCCTTCGGCTTTTGCACGGATCGACTCGACAAAATCCTTGGCGACCTTGTAATTAACGTCCGCCTCTAAAAGCGCCATCCGGATCTCTCGAAGAGCCGCATCTACATGTTCCGGGGTCAACTTACCCTGGCCACGCAGATTCTTCAGCGTTTTCTTCAGTTTATCGGAAAGCGATTCGAACATATAGGTACACTTCGGCCACGATAGTCGAAACCATAAATTCTAGTTGTTTACCTCGGGGGTGTCAAGATTCGGACATTGGGGCGGCCGGGAAGAGATTGGTATGCCACCTGACCGAACTCGGCACGAAGGCTTGTTAAGGTAGCGTTGTTTTATCTGGCGCCAAGGGGCGTAGCATCTTTGAGAAAGACAGGAGAATATTATGAAAGTACTGATTATGACCAGTCTGGCCACCATCGCGCTTGCGGCACTCCTCACCGCTTGCGGCGATACGGCTAATACGAACGTTCGGTCAAACAACGGCGTTACCAACCTAGGGGCCAATAACGCCAACGTCGGAGCGATCGTGGTTAACAGCAATACCAATACGAATACAAATCGATGGGCTAACGCAAACAGCGTTACGCGAGAGGATTATGACCGGGAACGCGCCGAATATGAGCGCGATCGAGGTTCGAGCACAATCGGAACGGGGGCAAATGATAGCTGGCTCTGGTTCAAGACGAGAGCTGCTCTACTAACCACCGATGACCTACGCGAGTCAACTATTAACGTTGACGTAGAAAACGCAGTTATCACCCTACGAGGCTCCGTCGGCTCACCCGCTCAAAAGACAAAGGCCGAACAAGTGGCTAAGGGCATTGAAGGCAATAGCAAGGTGGTTAACCAGTTGACGGTTGCACCCAACGATTCGATGACAAATATGTCGTCAAATAACAGCAACGCGAACAGATAGTTCGTAAGAACATCTTTACGAACCTATTTTCGGCGGCGGGCAAGTGTCCGCCGCTTCTTCGTGTGATTCTTGAATTGAAAAAGGATAAAGCTACGCCGCTGCCTTTCGTATAATATACGTTGGGGTTGCGGGGTCACAGACGGAATCTTCCTTCTCGATCACCATTCCATTGGCGGCCAGTTCACGGCTAAGCAGCCATCTGGTTTGAAAGGTCTCGTTAAAATATTTCACCTTCGGCTGCTTGCGGCGCAAATGATAAATTGTCCCTGCTGTCAGAACTCGGCCTCCATGAATGATCGACGGGAGATCAGCCTTTATCATGCCAACTAGAAGTTCTCGCAGATAGAAGAGGGCATGATGAATCTTGAGCATAAATATCCCGTCGTGTCGCAATACACGAGCCACCTCTGACAATGCCCGGGCATTTCGGGTATAAGGCAATGCGAGGCCGCAATTGACCACGTCGAAACTCTCCGAGGGAAACGGAAGTGATTCCGCCTGAGCATTCATGAAAGTTATGTTTGCCTCGGGAACGTGTTCAGCGTAAAATTCACGGCCCATTCTGAGCGGGAGCGGGGATATATCGACACCGACACCCAAAGCTCCCTTTTGAGCGGCTAGGGGCAGCAAAGCCTGGCCGACACCACATCCGAGGTCGAGGACGCGTGCACCCGCAAGATTCCTTTTTTCATCCAGTCTGAGCTCTTCCGAAACTCCAGCCGCAGCCTCCCGAATGAGATTCTCCCTTGTTGTAAGATAGTATTTTTCGTCTTCCGACATACGCCAGGTAGCCCCGTTCTGTTAAAAGAATAGTTTTAACAGGCTTGCGTCTCCAGCATTCTGGTGATCGCGGCGAATACCTGGCTCGTCTCGATGTCGAGAATACACCTCGGCTCACCAAATTCCGCGCAAGCATAACCGGCACACGGCTGGCAGTGAAACGGGTTGAAAACCATTTCATTAGGCGAATCTGTCCAGGGGCTCCAATGGGTACGGTTTGATGAACCGAATACAACGACAACAGGTGTTTTTACCGCGGCCGCGATATGAGCGATCCCCGAATCATTCCCCACGAATAGCCTCGCTTTAGCTGCAACAGCAGTGATCTCGGGAAGTGTCAGATCGTCTAGCGCGATGATCGGAACTCTCGACCTGGCGATCAGCTCGTCGAGTACGCCACGTTCATCTCGGGTGGCGACAGCGACCGTAGCTATGTTGTTTTCGGCCAGGAATTCAGCGGTCCGGGCATATTTCTCTACCGGCCATTGTTTGGTCGAAAAGAGAGACGCTGGATGCATAAGGGCAAATTCGCTGTCGGACATTGAGCCGAGTTTGCGTTCGACTGCCGTAGAAACCTCGCTGGATACGGTGAGATGCGTTTTGGGCCTATCTCTAACCGGGACACCCGCAAAGCCCAGCAATGCAAGCTGCTGTTCGGCGGAGTGCGTTGCTTCACGGCCCCAAAATTCGGACGACGAGGGTAGCAAGTGATTGTAAATAAACGAGTATTGGTAGTTTGCGATACCAAACCTGTGGCGCGCCATACTAGCGGCGGTAAAGAAGGTCGCCGTCGTTCCTCCGTGAAGGTTAATGGCTATATCATATCGATTGCGTCTGAGGTTCCACGCTGTTCGAAGGCGCTCATACGGCCCTTTGCCAACAGAGATAACACTGTCGACGTACTCGAATCCGTCGAGCAAGGGAGCGACCCAATCTTCGAGAATAATATCGACCTCGACGCTGGGAGCAAATCTTTTTAATGCAATTAGTGATGGCGTCACAAGGACTGTGTCGCCGATCGAACGCAATTTTACGATGAGAACGCGTTTGACGTCTCGCCAATCGATCTCACCGCCGTTCATTATTTCTCTACGGTCGCTTCGTCGACGAGCATCACCGGTATCTCATCACGAATGGGGTAAACCAAGCTGCATTCAGCATTTACGCATTTCAGACGAGTTTCGGCGTCATCGATCTGAACCTTGGATTTACACTGCGGACAGCGAAGGATCTCTAGAAGCTCGGGACTTATTGCCATAGTAATCTCCTGATGTTGCCAAGAGTTTAACGCATCGCCGCGGCGGCTGCCAATGCGCAAAAAAAGTGGGGCATGCCTGACGGATGGCCCCACTCGGTCAGATATCGACGTCGTTCAGGATCATTCGGCCGCCTCGGTCTTGGTTCCGCATTCGGGACAAAACTTCGCACCCGCCGCAAGTTCAAACTGGCAGCTGGAGCACTTTGCCTTTTCCTGCGTCGAGCCGCATTCGGAGCAGAACTTAGCACCCTCGCGAAGCTCGGCTCCGCATTTTACGCATGGAACCTTGGCGATCTCCATCTTGCCGCCGCAATCGGAACAAAATTTAACACCGGCAGCATTTTGCTTTCCGCAGCCGGGACAAGGCACACTCGCTGACGACGTTCCCTCACCGCCTGTCGTTCCGGCCTGCTGGCCAAAGGCACTGGCCATCTGGCCGCCGACCGCGAAACCGGCTCCGAGTCCGGCTCCCAGACCCGCTCCGCCGCCTTCGTTCTGAGCAGCATCGCGAAGAGCATCAGCAGCCTGGAACTGCATATATTTCGAAGCGTCGCCAAGAGCACCCATCGATGCACGCTTGTCCATCGCGGCTTCGACCTCGGGTGGCAGGCTGACGTTCTCAACATAGAACTTGGTAACCTCGAGCCCGTAGCTGCTGAAATCCTCATTGATCTTTGCCCGGATAGCTTCGCCAAGCTCTTTATACTGAGCGGCGAGGTCGAGGGCGGGTATCTTCAATTCGCCAAGGGCGTCCGAAAATTCCGTTACGATCGCACGTTTAAGCTGGCCATCGATATCCTCGGTCTGGAAATGAGCGTTCGTGCCGGCGATCTCACGAATAAATGCGGCAGGGTCGGCAACACGCATACTGTACGCACCAAATGCCCGCAATCGGACGATGCCGAAATCGTCGTCGCGCAGCATTATGGGGTTCGACGTGCCCCATTTCATGTCGGTAAACTGCTTGGTATTAACGAAATAAACCTCTGCTTTGAAAGGCGAGTTAAAACCATATTTCCACGCTCCTAACTTCGTGAGGATCGGTGTGTTACCGCCATCGATCTCATATTTCCCGGGCGTGAAAACATCGGCAACCTGGCCCTCAAAAACAAAAACAGCGGCCTGCGATTCGCGTACGATCAACTGAGCCCCGTTCTTGATCTCCTGACCGGCCACTGGAAACCGATACAACAGCGTCGTCTGTGAATCGTCGAGCCATTCGATGACCTCAATAAACTGATTTAACGCTGCCTCTTTAACCTTGTCGAAAATACTCATTCTCAAATCTCCTTATCCGTCCTAACTAACGATAAAATATGCCACATTGTTTCGCAAAATCAAAGTTTTAGCACTGGCGGCGTCAATGGGAATTAATCGGTGGGCGGTGATACAAATACATTATGCGGCGTTCGCGTTTTCGTGGCTGCTAAAATCCTCTTTTCATTTTGGTAGCAAATTAAGACCGCGAAAATGTATCATAAAGACCTGGCCATTGACCCTATTATCTCCCGACGAGTCCGGCCTAAAGCTTTAGCAATTTCATGATCAGTAAAAATCCGACTCTCATATCTATACGCGTGATGATCCTGATTGCCGCATTGGCGATCTTTGGTGTCGAGGGTTCGGCACAGAAAAGGAAGCCGCGGATCAAACCCATCACGGCGACCGTAACGGTGTCGGCCTCTAACCCAACCCCGGCTCAGCGGCGGCAGGAAGCCTTTCTGACGGCATGGGGCACGCTTAACCAGAATTATTTTGATAAGACTTTTGGCGGCCTGGACTGGGAAAAGATCAGGGCGGAATACCAGCCGCGGGTCTACAGGGCCCGAACAGACGCGGAATTTCACCGGATCCTTGAGGAGATGATCGGCCGTTTGGGTAAATCGCACCTGAAGAAGACTTCTTCGCTTCCAGCCCGTCAGCTAACCTCGTAGGCGTCAATGAAGAAGGCACGGAATATTTTCCGCCATTAAGACTGTGACGACCAATGTGGACTTCACAGTCTTTTTGTCTATTTCTCTAACTCGGCCAATGTTTTTTTTGTCGAAAGCTCCACTTTACAATGTATCGCACTGCCCTTGCCGAGAAGGCACACATATCCGAAACGACGGTGAAAGAGGCCATGATCCCGAGAACGGAGATCGTGGCGATCCCAGAGAATATATCGATCGACGAGATGTTCAAGGCATTCGGTGAGAGCGGGTATTCGCGGCTTCCGGTCTATCGCGGGTCCCTTGATGACATAGTCGGCGTGCTGCAAAGCAAGGACCCTGGTCATCATCTGCTCCAACCGGACCATGTAATCCGCTGCTTATAGATCGTGAAAAACGGCTTGACATTCTAAGGGGGGGGTATACATTGATCGAAATCTACAGGGCGTCGCGTTTTCATCTCACGAAATGGACCGACAGATTTTCCATATCTCGTCTGAACTCTCCCAGAACCTTGGCCGTTCGTGGTCTGTCGACGAGATGGCTGGTTTGATAGGCTGGTCCGTTTCTCATTTTCGACGAATATTTAAAAAACAGACGGACTTGACCCCAACGGCATATCTAAATGATTTGCGGCTGGAAAAGGTCCGCGAAATGCTCGCCGATCCGCAGTGTTTCCTTCAAATAAAACAAATTGGGGTCCTGGTCGGCCTTACCAACAACAGCCATTTCACCCGGAGTTTCAAAAATAAATACGGCATGACACCGACCCAATTCCGCGATCGCGCGTGGGAAACTCATCAATCATTACTTGCCAATGGAAAGAAATGATCGTTTTGGATAAGAAGTGGTTGTTTTTGACAAGAAATGCTTGTTGACCTTTCCTCACTGATTCCTCAGAATCACGATTAAGTTTTATCCGAACAACTCAAATATTAAAATCGTGATTTAGAAACCACCATATTCAGTGTAGGAGAAGTATGGAGAAGTTCCACCGGATAGTCGAGATCGCGTCAAATCTTGCGATTATCGCCGTTGCGATCACTCTGGGCATCTTTATGCTAGGCCGTTTTTTCGACCAATCCACAGCGGCGCCCGGACCCACACAGGCCGAATCTGTACAGCCCGGGGCAACTCTTCCCTTAAAAGACGTTGACTGGAGCCAAAGCGAACGGAATCTTGTGATGGTACTTTCCACATCTTGCCGGTATTGCACCGACAGCTTGCCCTTTTACGGAAGACTAGCAAAACAGAATGCCGAGAATGATAAGTTGCGGATCATCGCATCATTTCCGCAGGATGTTACCGAGGCCAGAAAGTATCTCGAAGGCATCGGAATCGGGATAGATGACGTCATCAAAGCCAATCCGGCCGAGGCCTTGGCTAGGGGCACACCAACTCTCATCCTCACGGACAACAAGGGGGTCGTGCTTGAAACGTGGGTGGGAAAACTCCCGCCTGAAAAAGAGGCAGAAGTATTAAGAGCCTTTCTCAAGTGAGAGATTTTTGTTGATAGACAATAAAAAAAGGAGGAGAATATTATGCTAAGTTTATTCAAGAGACTTTTGATCCTGGGGGGTCTCTCGTGTTGCCTGGCGGTTTTAGGACTTTCGGAAAAGATAGAACCGGTGTTCGCGGGCGTATGCTACCAAGTTTGCGATGCGGAGCGGGCCATGTGCGACGATAATTGTATGAGTTCTTGCAGCGATACCGACGAAGCCTGCAACCAATGCATTTATCAGTGTTCAAGCCGTTACAACAGGTGCATGCAGACAGCTATTTGGTGCGACAACGGAGGATATAGTTACTCGCCCATTTGTGTTGTCGAATTTGGGCAGCACTGTCCACTGGTCGGCGGAATTGCCGACTGTTTAGATCCTAATACCCATAATGGCTACTATCAAACGTGCAACGCCGGACCTGGTGGGGCACCGTGCGTTTCGTGCCCACAACCACATCTGTATGGATGTCCCGGTGCGGGATCGATGCCGGCGTGTTTGTAGCTGGTCCGAAGGGTAATACTGTGGGCGGTGATCTCCCTCATGGGGTCTTTTCTAAGAAGTGTATGTTTTATTTGAACTTTCACCCCAGAAGGCCTTTGGTCCGAGTATCTTTAGAGATATCGGGCCTTTTTTTGTGCGTTCTTGTCCTTGTGTTGGCTATTCATGCGCAAGAGGTTGTTATCCAGGTCGACACCGCTCTGGTGACAATCCCAGTCACTGTATTCGACCGCGAGGGCCGTTATATTAGCGGTCTGCGGAGACAGAATTTTTCGATACTTGAAAACGGCGTCGAGCAGACAGTCGTTTATTTCGAGACGACCGGCCAAGAATTAACAGTTTTCGTGTTACTCGACAGAAGCGGCTCGATGGCATACCACAAGGAAGTGTTAGCCAATGCCGCAAGCATATTTGTTAGTAAATTGCGTCCCGATGACCGTTTAATCGCCGCATCATTTGCAAATGAAGTAGACGTGATTGCTCCATTAATGAAGGTCGGAGAAATGAAAAAAGCAATTAAGATTCGGAACCGGCCGGGGGACAACAACACAATGGTCTATGATGCCGTGGATTTCGCTATGAAGAAACTACGGAAGATTCCTGGTCGCAAAGCAATAATTTTATTCTCCGACGGGTTAAGTGCTTCCATGTGGTCGACTGCGGAGAGTAACCTGCGGGACGCCGAGGAACAGGAGGCTTTGATCTACACGGTCCAGTTTGACACTTTGACGGGATTTCATTCGAAAGCGAGCTTAAACCGATTTTCAAAGCATTCTGACGCGGCACATAATTACATGCGACAGTTGCCACAAAAGACGGGTGGGCGGCACTTTTCTATAGAACGAATCACCGACCTGGGTAGTACTTTTGAAGATATTGCCAACGACCTCAGCCGCCAATATACACTCGGCTATTATCCAGACGTGCCCGGCAAGGAAGGTGAGCGGCGTAAGATCAGCGTAAAGGTTAACTTGCCAAACGTCGCCGTTCGGTCCCGCAATGAGGTAATTTACAAAAAGAGCAAATAAATCGTCCCTTACTCGTTAGCAAAGGTCTACGATGGCCTTTCCCGCGACTTATACGCCTGCATTGCCTCGGCGGCGCCGGCGTGCATGATCTCGGGTTTGTGATATCGCCAGTAATGTTCGAATTCCTCTTCGGTCATAGACCCGTTTTCAGTGCGGGCTTTTTCCTTTAGATAATTCTCGGCCCAGCCACGTATG
>JBGSXN010000253.1:0-23069 GCA_041751355.1 Pyrinomonadaceae bacterium | reverse complement strand
GGAGCGGAAGGAACGGGGTCGCAAAACGTCCCGAATCGGACAGAGATGTTTTTCGGCGAAGCCCGAGGGAATCTGCCGTTGTTTTCGCGAACGGTTATCGATGCCGGGGCCGATCTGGTGCTCGGCCACGGTCCGCACGTTTTGCGCGGGATCGAACTCTATAAAGATCGCCTAATCGCCTATTCGCTGGGTAATTTCTGCACATATGGTTGGTTCCGGCTCGAAGCCGAAACAGCCCTGACGATGATACTCGAGGTCAAACTCGACGATGATGGAAAATTCGTTGGCGGCACCATCCACCCCGGCAAACAGGAAGGCCGGGGTATACCGGTAATCGACGAAAGCAAGACGGCCATTCGAGTAGTCCGAAATTTGTCCGTTGCTGATTTCGGCCCCAACGCACCCAGAATCGACGACGACGGAACGATCTCAGTTAAATAGTTAGACAATTTCTAAGGCTTATTGGTCAGCGACAGCTTCACGCGAGGGCATCCCGTAGGATTTCAACCTGATCTTATGAATACCCAACAGGATGTCTATCAAATTTAGTATTTTTGACGGAAGAAAGATCAGGGTTTGATATAAGCTCCGTTTTTTCGCATATATGGCCACGCCCCCGCTGATCGTCAGAACCGTCGCGAGCTTCCATGGATGATACTCTGACGGAAGCAGCAATGCAGCGGCAACCATCGACAGCCACACCAAAAAGAGGATCGTCGTCTTCAATCTAAGCCAGCAAAACGAAAATCCATTT
The DNA here is from genome assembly GCA_041751355.1 of Pyrinomonadaceae bacterium. GTDB lineage: Bacteria > Acidobacteriota > Blastocatellia > Pyrinomonadales > Pyrinomonadaceae > OLB17. Next base: position 22,315 of record JBGSXN010000253.1, on the reverse strand, counting down.
CCGGCCAGAAACGCGTGCGAGATCGTTTTCGCGATCTCTCCTAATCGCTTCGCCCGTTTATCACGAATAAATGTCGCGATAATACTGGTCATGGAATCGCCGTGATAACAGCGGGTATGTTTGGCCATCGGAACCGCGATCTTTTTCAGTTGCCAGCCTTGCTTGATGATACGCAGACCAAGTTCCGCCTCCTCTTCCATCGCAAGTTCAGGGTCAAAGGATCTGGCCTCGATAAGAGCTTTTCGGCGATATAAACAGCACGGGCCGCGAAGCCATTTCACAGTGGTGTCACCATTACAAGGCTCTTCAACTCCCAGAACCCTTTCGCCCGTTTCGGTAAAATCGTCGATCCGGCCGTTACAGCCACCAAGGCACCGATCCGATTCAAATTCGCCCAACGCGACGTCAAGAAAATCCGGGTATATCAGTGTATCGGCGTCGAGAAAGAGTACAAATTCACCCCGAGCCGTTCTCGACCCGACATATCGGCCCGCCGAGGGGGTCATGCGCAAACCCGGACTGAGCGAAACGACTTTGAAACCATAGCTCTCCATGATCGCAACCGTATTATCGGTAGAATGCGAATCGACATAGATCAATTCAGCGCCGCCGATCTTTTCGGCCGCGGCAAGGGCGGCTTTGGCACAATGGCGAATGCTCGATTCTTCATTCCTGCCGATGATGACTATCGATAATTGATTTCCCAAAGGGGCTCACTCTCCTGTCAACTGATAATTTCGCTTCCACGCCCGCCTTCGGTCCGCAATAGTCGTTGCAAGGCGTTCCGGCAAAGCCGATTTCCCGATTCGTCTTAATCCACTCATGATGCTTGCGACCCCCGCAGAGGCTGCAGATACGAGCGACGGTTTACTAAGGATGATGTCCACAAGTTCCCCGCTGCGGTTTGCCCAATCAAATTTATATCCTTCGTCACCTCGGAGAAAGTCATATATTCGATTGCCGCGAGCAATAGAACTTTTGATGGAAAGGCCGAGCAGCACGAGCCCGACACTTTGACTTGCATAATCCAGGTCATAGCCGGAATTGTAATAGTAAAAAGTCGACCTGTCGTCGAGCCCGTAGACCGAACTTCGGCAGGCACCGTCGACCCATAGTTCGTCAAATCTGATTAGGCCCGCCTCTGCCAGTCGCGGGACTAACGCCCTCTGAAAGGCGATCAGCCGCGGATGGCCGCTTAATTCCGACCCGCCGGACGCCGCCCACCGCTGTTGATGAAGATCGAGAAACCTTTCAAAAGCAGACAGGGCTTCATGAGGTTCCGTAATTGATCTGAATTCGAAGGCCGACATTTTCTCGAGCTGCTTTAGACGCCGCTTGAAATTCGACGCTCTCTTACTCGCCGCCAAAACGGCATCCCATCCTCCTGAAAGGTCAATTTGCGGAACGATCGCGGAAACCGTTTGTGAGTGGCGAGAAAATTCTGCCCCATGCACGTGGCTGAACTCTTCACAGAGTCCTATCGCGGGTGATGCGGCTGCAAGATTAGCCAGCCGGATCGTATCAATGCCGGGCTCGTCAGCCAGAAATGCCAAAACAGCCGAAAACGCATCGCTCCTATCGTCGGGCCTGCAGATCATATCAAGATGGTCAGCGCCGCCCGGACCTTCGCCCATCAGACATAGACGGTCCGCCCCGAAGCCCAGGATGGAATTCGCCTCACGGAACATCGGTAGAATTCCGATCAATGTGCCGTCACGCAGAACCTTGATCAAAAAAACTTGCTTGCCTTTGCCAAAATATTCGAACCAGGTCGCCATCCACTCCCACGAAAGAAACGGCGAGCACGCCGCCGAACTGTAAAGCAGTCGCCAGTCGTCTCTAATGGCGACGAGGGCCTTTTCGCTCGTTTCTGTGATTACAACTATCTCGTTCATCGGCTATTTTGGAGCGGTAAAGGAACTAATTTTGGTTGTGACGTAGACTTAAGTTTCCGAAGTTTACTGACCAAACCGAATTTCCAAAACCATAAAAACGAACCAACAATACCGGGCTTGAAGATATAATATGCGGCATGTTCCCGCTCGCCTGACGACCAATAACGCTTGTTAGCGGTCGATGGGCTTAGGAGATCGATCTCCTGGACGTCGAGTTCGAGGCAATTAGCAACGAACATTTTGAAAAGAAGGTTGCCGGGCGAATACTTTGAATACGACTCGTCGTATGAGGTTTTCCAGTGAAACATAGTTCGGCCGCATCTCATGTTTATGCTCATCGCAATGGTCTTGCCATCAAGCCGAAGTTCATACGCAAAAAGTTCATCTCGATCAGACGCCGCCCGGGTAAATTCATGGTGAAGTTTGGCCACGCTCGGATCGTCTGTAACGGCCGTACCCTGACGCCCTTTCCAGCCCTTCGACTCAAGGGCGAAATACCTGTCCAGCAACGCCGGTGTATATTCTCGGGTAATTACGAAATCAATTTTCCCCGCCTCGCTGAGGCGACGTTTTCGCCGGTCCAATTGTTGCCGCAACTGCTTTCGCGAGCCCTTGAGAAACTCGTTAATCGTGCGCCTAGGCTCGCCAGCCGTCGGCAGACGTATGTACGGAGCCCCATCCATTTCCCAAATGCCGGCAGGGCAGGATTCGCGTTCCGCGAGTTCTAAAAGACCAGCGATCCAACTGCCCCTTCGGACAAGGCGCCATTCCAGGACAGACCAGCCCTTTCGGTCTCGTATGGCGTTCCAGAGTGCCCGAACAATGTCTCTCTTCTCAGATTCGTCCGTGCCGTGAATGATATCGAATCTTTGGGTGTTAAGATTGTAAATCCCTTGAAACTTACTTACCGGAATGCCGTGAAGGCTTCCCCTCTTGGCGACCAGCGGCAAAACCGCCCTGAGCTTGCCATTGCACCGGACCGTAACGATCTCGATCTCTGTTTCAAAATTCTTTACAAATGCTGCGAACCATTCGGGCCGAAGAAAAGGAACATTGCATGGTCCTTCTTCGCAAAGCGCGATCCATTCATCGGAGATCTGCTCGACCACCTCGATCCCGCCTTTTAGTATTTCCGCTTGCTGCATTTAACTTATTTTGGTGTTGCTACGTGGGTCTTCGGCTACTCGGTGCTCAGAGAATAACTACTTCGCTGCTGTCTCGGTATAACTTCTATCCGAAACGCATGTGGGGTACCTGAGTTTCGGTCCTGTCGAGCTCCGATCGTCGCAATTTGGCGAATTGAAGAGCGACGAACAATATATAGAGAGTGTTTGTGACCGCATACCGTTTCCAGAGGCGTCCGGGTTCATGAAGCAGGCGGTAAAACCATTCCAGCCCCCGCTTTTGCAGCCATGACGGCGCCTGAGAGACGATGCCCGCATGAAAATCGAACGCTGCCCCAACGGCCAGCATTGGCATAGGCAGCAGATCGCGGTACTCGAACACCCATGTTTCCTGACGCGGGCAGCCGAGCCCGACCAGCACGATGGACGCTCCGCTTTGTATTATCGTTTCGGCGACCTCACTCTGCTCGTCTGCCGTCACCTGGCGAAAACGCGACGGCTGAGATCCGGCAATTTTCAAACCGGGAAATTTCTTCTTGAGATTGACGGTCAGTTTATCGAGCACTTCCTTTCGGCTGCCATACAGATAAATGGACAAACCCTCGCGAGCGGCGCGTTCGCACACACGGAGCGTCAGTTCCGGCCCGTAAACCCGATCCGGCAGAGAAACGCCGTGCAGCCATTTCATTGCCCAGCGGACCGGCTGACCATCCGGAACGACAAGGTCCAATTTGTTGAGCCGATGTCGATGCACGGGGTCCAGGGCTCCGGTCATTACTCCGTGAACCGCCAACGCGCTGACGGCAAATGGCTGTCTATCGGTCGCGGCCTTCGCAATTCGTTCGGTCGCGGCTGAGTAATCGACGGCATTGATACCGACACCGAGGACATTTCGTTTTCCAAGATCAATCATTGTTCCTAGGCAGCAGCCATTACGAGTTCTGTCTGTTCAACGTGCTTTTCCTTCGTTGCCTCGACCATCTCACGGATCGTCGTTTTCAGATCGTACTCGTAGCCCCAGGCAGGATAGTCGTTCTGAAATCTTCGAACGTCGCTTACCCACCAGATGTGGTCCCCTTCGCGGGCATCATCGGAGAGGCTGTAGGAAAGCTTTTCGCCGGCTGCATCTTCTGCTATGGCAATAGCTTCGAGTACCGAGCAGTTACTGTGACGACTGCCGCCCATGTTATAAACCGCTCCGGCGATAGGTGCCTGGTAATAATGCCAAAAAGCCTTTACAAGGTCGTTTGAATGTATATTGTCGCGAACCTGCTTACCTTTGTAGCCAAAGATCGTGTAGTGTTTTTGATACACAACACACTTGATCAAATAGGCGAGAAAGCCATGAAGCATCGCCCCGGAATGGGCCGGGCCGGTTAGACAGCCGCCGCGAAATACGCCTGTCTTGAGGCCAAAGTAACGGCCATATTCCTGCGTCATCACGTCCGCCGCAACCTTGCTTGCCCCGAAAACGCTGTGCTTGGACGAGTCTATGGACATCGATTCATCTATGCCGTATTCGAAATACGGATGGTCCGGATCGATCTCCCATCTGGTTTCAGTTTCGACCAAAGGAAGTAAGTTCGGCGTGTCGCCATATACTTTGTTGGTCGAAGTAAAGATAAAAGGCGCGTCCGGACAGTGGCTGCGAACGGCCTCGAGCAAAATAAGTGTTCCCGTCGCATTCACACTGAAGTCCGTCAGTGGTTCTTTCGCCGCCCAGTCATGACTCGGTTGGGCGGCTGCGTGAATCACGACGGAGATATCCTTGCCGTATCTCCGAAAAATATTTCGCATTGCGCCTTCATCGCGAATATCGTCCGGAAAATGGGTAAACCGAGGCAGGTCAGCTTTTAAGAAATGTGTGTTCCAGTTTACCGACCCGTCACTCCCAAAAAAGTACTCGCGCATGTTGTTGTCGATACCGACAACATCAAAACCCTTCGCATGGAAAAACTTGGTCGCTTCACTGCCGATAAGGCCTGAACAACCCGTGATGATTGCTACACTCATAATTCCCTAAGCATCTAGCTTCTGAATGATCTTCTGACTCTATGGTCTTGGAAGAGTGGTAAAAGGACCGGATTTCCAGATTTAACAGGCTCGACTGGGTATATGGGCATTCAGAACGCACATTTAAGGCTTTTCAATACCAACAAAGATTGCCAAGTCGAAGGAGATCGGTCTGAAAAGCGGTATTATCCGAGTGGTTTGATCGCGAGATAATGTATAAATGGGGAATTTACGTCGCTAATCGATTGCGAGCCGTCGACGTCGAAAGCAGTCACGTCACTAAATCCTCGATCTTCTAACTGTCGACGTTGTTTTTCTATACTGATGTAGTAATAAAGTAGCCCGTATCGATGATCACAATCATTGACAATCGCATAGTCGGTTTCAAAGACTTCGTATTTTTTCATTTCGAAGTGCTTCGGCAAATGATATAGAGAATACAAGAGGAACTTGAAATATCGGGTGTTAAACTCGACCCTCCGCCGCCACGGAAGTCGATTAAAGTAAACGTAATCCCTATTGTGCGATGAAAACATAAACCTGCCGCCCGGCACGAGAACTCGATATATTTCGTTCATTGCCTTGAGCCGCTTTTCATGGGATAGAGAGTCTATGCCGTTATAGGAAAACAGAATAAAGTCAAAGCTATCATTTTCGAACTCTTTCAGATCTGTTGCATCAGAGCAAAGGATATTTGCATCGGGGAATTTACTACTAACTTCCGCCGCAAACTGGGGAAGGTAATCGATGCCCGTGTATTCACCAACGGCATCCAGGAGATATCCTGTAGTCCGCCCACCTCCGATACCGATGTCGAGCACTTTTTGCTTTCCGATTACTGGCAAAAGGCTCTCGAATATCGCTTTCTCGGCCGGCAGCATGGTGTTGAATCTCGAGTAATATTGCAGTACGTCTGCGTTGGCGTACGCTAGCTTATTTACCGTGGACAATGAAATTGATCGCTCCAACTATCGACCTCTGCTTATTGTTCAGTTCTCTACTAGGGAGATTTCTAGTTGAGCCGCTCGCTGACTCAATGATTTAGAAGTTAAGCCCGCAACCTAACAGAAGCGACCCGCTCGGAATAATATCCGCCAATGCCCCGAGTCGATTCCTCGCAAAGGCTAGTCCGGCCCAAGCAAAATCGATCGGCTCCCGGCAAATTAGTCCGGTTCTCAGTTGTCACGGCTACGCTAAACCCGGCGTCCGCTATCGTTTTTCGAATCGACGGTGTATGTTCGCCGTTTGGATACGCAAACGAAATAACGCGTTTTCCAAGCTGTTGTTCGAGGACTGCTTTACTCGATGTGATCTCATCCTCAGCAACCTTTTTATTCTCCAGCGGCAATACCACGTGGTTTGCCGTATGGGCACCAAAAGTGACGCCTTTGCGGTCCATTTCCCTAACCCTTTTCCAATCAAGAAGCCGATACTCGGGTGGATATTCGCAAGACTTCCGGCCAAGTGCATTTTCTAAGTGTTCGATTACGCTTTCCCTGTTGGAATGCGGCAGATACACCAGCCTGTTCGTTAAAGCGAGTAAATTATCTCGCCTAACCTCGTGACGAGAGATCGTCGAAATGCCCGCCTGAGAAATGGCAGCAAAAACTTTTTCAGGCTCGGAAAGCCCCCACCTTAGAAGCCAATATATCCGGTCATGGGCGAGCGGTGTGTTTTTTTCAATAAGATTCGTTGGTAGAAAAACAGTCGCCGGCAGCCCAAGTTCGTTAAGGATCGGAAACGCTTCATCATAAAAATCAAGGTACCCGTCATCAAAGGTTATTACCGCGAGAGGCCGGGCCGGCGATACTCCGTGTTCAAGAAAATGCATTGCCGTTCCCAGACTTACCACGTCAAACGATCGCTTGAGCATTTGGCAATGACGCCGAAACGTGTCTGATGAGATCACGATCCCGTAGATCGCATCGCGTTCAGCCCTTTCAATGTCCCGCACTACACGGTGATAGGCAATTATGTTGACCGAGCCCGGCACGGGCCGGGGAAGGCCGAGGCCGGCCTTTGCGATCGAGGCCGCAGACTTAATTGAACGTTTGAGAAGTAAGGTGGTGGTTGTCATATTTTCTTATCCCAGCCGGACCGCTTCGATTTCGACTTCCAAGCGATCGATATATCGTCCAAAATCCATTTGTTCAGCCACTCGCTTTCTTGCCTTTTGTCCAATTCGGGCCCTCAGTTCTTCATCGACCGCCAGGCGCATGATGTGATCGGCCATGGCCCTTATATCTCCGCAGGCAAACAACAGCCCTTCCTTTTCATGCTCGATAATTTCCGGTATTCCGCCTATGGGCGTAGTGATAACTGGCAGACCGGCGGCCATCGCCTCGATGACAGAGACGGGCATCGCTTCCGCGTACGTTGGCAAGACAAAAATATCTGCCCTGGAGAAAACTTTGGCTCGATCGTTCAGCGAAACGGGCCCCAAATGCTCGATCATGTCCAAGACCCCGAGATGCTCGCAAATGGTGGTCAGCCGCTCTGCACCGTAGCCCACGAAGGACGCTTTGAAATTGACATTTCGATCCCGCAGCAGGGCAAGAGCAGCTACCAGATCTTCTTCGCCCTTCAACTTTCCAACCGCTCCCACAAACAACAGTCGTATTTTGTCATCGACTTTGCCCTCCGGATCCGTTTTTAACCATGAGAGGTCTATAGCGTTTGCAAGAATGGTCACACGCCCCGACGGGACGATCTTTGCCAGATCATTTGCCGATTCTTGAGATACCGCAATGATCTGATCGCTATGAGCCAGCGCCCACGAGATGAAATTTTGGCAGACGTGGGGCTGGACCGGCAGGTATGTCCCAACGTCGCCGGCATGAAAATGGGTTATGACCTTGCGGCCAAGTAACTTCGCAACCAAAATGAAGGCTGATTCACGATACAGACTGGCATTGCTTCCTATATGCACGTAGACCACTTCGGGCCGACTCAACAAACAGGAAAACGTGAAGTTCAAAGCTGCCCAGATTGCCAAAAGCAGCTTTCGGGCTTTCCCAAGGTCTTCAGCTTGAGACGCGATATAGCTTATAGAGTATTTCCGGCTGAGCCTTGATCCTAAAATACTCGAGGTTAACGTCGTTATGCCACCGCGGGTTTTGGTCAGGTGCATTCCCACCATTAAAATCCTCACAGTCCCCTCTCGAACGGACGAACGCCTGCCGTGGGCTGTATTTATCGGTCGTATAGCCTTAGGGGCCAACACCTCGGTTTGAAAATGAAATTCGGGCATACGGCGTTGATCTACACCGGCAAAACCAGCTTCGAGATAATATTATTGGTTAACAGAGCCAAAACATTAGAAATTCCAAATTAGCAGCGAGATAAGAACGACCCCGGCCGACGATAGTGCTGCCCGTCTCCAGATCTTGATCACTCCCATTCTTTTTGACAGGACAGCTATTTCGATCAGCGCCATCGCTGAAAAACACGCAAGTAGAGCGGCCGCGGCACCCAAAGCCCCGTAGCGAGGAATCGCGGCAATTCCGGCACACACACACACGATAAAACCGGCAACGTTGGCGTAAAGATCGATCCTCTGCAGTCCCGTCGCGATCAATCCACGCGACGCGACCATCACGATGCAAAAAGGAATAACGCTCATCGCCAGCAGGTTCAGGGTCGGAGCAGCAGTCACATATTTTTCGCCGAATAAAAGATGTAAAACGTATTCGGATAGAAATACTGAGCCAAAGGCGGCGACAACCGCCACGATCAACGGATATGTAGTGATCTTCGAAAGGTATCGCCCGCCCTTTTCGGGTTCGTTCAAGACCAATCTTGCAACATTAGGTTGTACAGTGTTGACGTAACCCGCCAGCAAGATCGATACGGGGATAAGGAAACGTGACGCCGCTCCAAATTCGGCGGTCTGCCCTTCCGTACTCAGATAGGCAAGCATAAAGAGTGGTGCCTGCCAGTTCAACGACGCCATTACGCTGGTTCCGGCGAACGTCGGACAGACCGATGCGAGTTTTCGAAATTCTGAAAATTGGAATGCATAGTGCCAAACGGGCACTATGCTGACCGCAAAGTACACAACCATCGAAACAAATCGTGTGGCCGCAAACGAAACGCTTATAGCGACAATGTCAAAGCCTGTGAAGATCAATGCCAATGGCACAATGATCTTTAGCAGATTTTCGATCGTAGCTACGGCAGCAATCAGCCGCATTCGCCCGTACGATATTGCAGTCGCCTCGGCGATCGCTATCAGGTTTGAGGGAACCAACGTGAGACCCAAAACCAAGGCGGACATTCGAACCTGATACGAGTCGCTAATTATAAAACCGCTTGCGGTCATTGCGATCGCGCACAGGATGCCTGAGATAGAAAGAAAAAGGGCCGAACTGCCGATAAACTCTTTTACCGAGCGTTCGTGTCCCGTTATAAGCGAGCTGCGCCGACTGATCTCATTTACCAGATAAGGCATCAAGCCCAGGATCGTAATGTTAAGGAACAGAGCGTAAAGGCCCATTACGATCGCAAAACGACCCACATCCTCTATGTCCCGCATACGGGCCATAAATACCCAGACAAGCAGACTGCTTGCAATGCTGATGATTCCAGACCACGTCATCCACAAGAAGTTACGGCCGACCCTTGCGGTACTATTCTGCTGATCCTGGATTGGGATATGGTCCATTACAACCGCCCCTCCGTCGCAGCTCTATTTCGTCGAATTGAGCTAATTGCCATTATGGTTCCCAGTAATAGGAACAAAGTTCGCATCGGCGGACGGGCCGATCCCAGGGAGCCGGGCTCTTTCATGCCGGAGATCACAAATGCGATCAGACCGATCGCGGCCCCTATCGCAACAGCGGCAAGTAATCGGTCGGACGATCTGCCATTTCGAAAGCCTTCGTAAATTCCATAAAGGATCAGGAGGCAGAACAGCACTCCTCCTGCAATGCCGGTTTCGGCCGTGATGTGAGCAAAAATATTGTGGACAGGATTGGGAAACACCTGGGAAACGAAAATTCCCGTGTCGTCATACTGGGTCATGTATGAGCGATAACCGCTGAGGCCAACGCCGAAGACTGGATTATCGTCGATCATACGGGTGGCGTTCTCGACCATCGGATAACGGATCTCAGCCGATCCTTCGTCGTCGCCGGTCAGACGATCATAGATGCGGCCATAAAAGGGCGCCAGGACGAGCAATCCGATAACGAGGGCCACGCCCGTCGAGGATACATAATTGAGTCGCTCTCTCGACGGACTCTTAAAGATCCCCGCGAGCATTATCAGCGTGACTGCCACGCCCAGTGCGATCCAACTTCCCCTCGCCAGCGAGAGAATGGCGGCACCGACACCGGCCATCACACATACGCTCAGAAAGGTAACCTGACCGGTGCGACCCCTGCTTACACGAAGAGCGAGTGTTGCCAGCACAAGCGGTATAAGGGCACAAACCACCCACGCCATCTCAGTAGGGGTTCGTAAGAATGCTGGAACTCTGGAAAGCAATTGGCTTTGAGTACCTAAAAGCTCGTCTTCACTTCCGGTTCCGAGATTCGCCAGATTAGTTGGAAAATCCAGCAAATATTGCGAAACAGCGATCGACCCGGTAAATAACAAACCAGCGGCGACGCAGACCACCAAAAGTCTGATGCGTTCCGGGTTCGCGAAATGGGACGCAATGACGTAGGCGATAAATATGGTGCCGGCAAATGAGAAGAGCGAAAATAATCCGAGAGACGTCGGCCCTGCATTGAGCACCGCAGCCGCGGCAATCACGAACAGAGCTATTAACAGCCACGTGAATATGTTCGGGAAAACCTTTCGGCTTCTTTCACTATCAAGCAGATCGCTGATAAACAATATCGATGCCAGCACCAAAGTAAGAGATATATTCAGACCGGACGGATCTTCGATTTCATCCACTTTGAAAAGGTTGACATCACCCTTAAAAAAGAAAGATGCAATAAAAGACACCCTGACCAGCCATATGATTGGGGCATCAATGGCCACCGCCGCTAGTGTTCCCAAAGCCAAAGTTGCCGCGGCTGCTGTTAAGAATATCGAAGAACTTCCCAACACAACGCCCAGACCGAGGACGCAGGCGCCAAGCACGACACCGCCGATGACGATCGGACGATTAACTGCCGCGGGGAAGAAGTTGCCATATAGCGGCTTCTGCATCGTTACATTGCACCGGTTCCGCGAAGGACCGTCGGAACGGTTTTGAAAAGGATCTTGAGATCGAGGCCGATCGACCATTTATCGATGTATTCGAGGTCCTGCAGTATCCATTTATCAAAGCTTGTTTCGCTTCGGCCTGAGATCTGCCAAATACAGGTAATGCCCGGCTTAACACTAAATCGTCGGTTAAACCACGATTTGTCGAATTTCTGAAAATCACGTTCAGGCAGCGGGCGCGGGCCAACCAGGGAAAGGTCACCGAGGAGTATGTTCAATAGCTGGGGCAGCTCGTCGAGGCTTGTCCGTCTCAGCCATTTACCGAGTGGTGTCACACGAGGATCGTCTTTTATTTTGAAAACCGGCCCGTCAGCTTCATTCAGCTTTTCGAGTTCTTTTTGCTTCTCTGGTGCGTCAACTACCATCGTCCGGAATTTGAACATCTTGAAACGCCGCTTATTCAGCCCGACACGTTCCTGAACAAAAAAGACCGGTCCCGGCGAAGTAAGCTTGATCAGAATGGCAATAGTGGCCATCAAGGGAGCAAGGGCCGTTAGTAGAACAATGCCACCGACAAAATCGAGCGAGCCTTTGAGAAATGACTGCCAATCGGACAGACGAGTCGCATAAATCGATAAGATCGGTGCTTCGCCGAGTTCCCCGGTTACAGCTTTAGAGAGCTTTAGGTCGAACAGGTCCGAATAGATCCTGACCGTAATGCCCTGCTCCTCGGCGGCCTCCGTGATCGACTGCATCCGATCATAGAAAGTTTTGATGGGAAGACAAATGATCACCTCATCGACGACATTGCGGGCGAGGATCTTTGAAATGTCGGACAAACCGCCAATGACGTTCGGCACGGCAAGGTCATCAATAAAGCCCGCAAACTGGTATCCGATCTCGGGTTTTTCATTGATCAGCTTGACGATCTTTTGTCCCCGATGGCCGGCGCCGATAACGATAACAGAGCGAAGATTTCGGCCATGAAGCCGAAATTCCCGCAGCATTTTCCGTTTGAATAAACGGATCAAAAACATCAGGACAAATGCAGTGCCGGCAAAGATCAGTAGAAACCGTTTTGGAAATATGGGCCATTCCGCCAAAAGGATAGAGGTTGCTACGATCAGCGTAGCGAAAGCGACGGCGCGAAATACGTCGGAAAGTTCATCTTCTAACCGGGCGAGCCTTTTAGACCGATATAGCCAAAATGATGACAACATGAACATCCAGCTTCCGAATACGCCGGCAAAAAAGATGGTCGACTCAAGTGTCGGTGCGGCAAAGGCTGCAAAAACATACGCTGTCCCTTGGGGACCGCCAAGATAGAATGCCGCCCACAGAGCGATCCCGAGAGCCGATAGGTCAAGGATCCTATAAAGAAATATCAGTGAAGCTCGCAAACGTTCTTTCATTTACAGTTTTGACCTCCAGCCTCTCGATTCACCATCCGAAGGCGGCGGAAGCATTGATCGACGAGTCGTCCGACCCGATTGGGCCGTCGATGATAATTCCATATACGGGATCGATGCGAGGACGGGCAGTTCGTATCTCTGCTCGATCTCACGTGCTGTCCGCGCATAATTTAGATCGCCGCCAAAAAGCGAACCTCGCTCAACAACCAGGGCCGCCGTAAATCCGGCGAGCGTGCCGATCATGATCAGTACAAACAAATTGAGCGCAGGCTTGGGATTTTTTTGTTGACCGTCAGTTCTGGGCGGATCGACGACGGCAAAATTCATGATCTGTTCTTTATTCAATACCTGTCCGATCTCGTTTTCGCGGGCCTTCTTTTGGTAGAGCAGATAGGCCTCCTCATTAATGCTTCGCTGGCGTTCGAGATCGGTCCGCTCGATGCTCCGCGAATTGAGGACAGCAACTTCGCCGGACAGGCGGGAGATCTGTCCTGAAAGCGAGACTTCTCGGTCTTTGAGAGAAGCGAGTTTCGTCTGAGCATCGTAAAGCTCAGCCTCCATTTTTCGTCTAATTTCGTTTAGCGCGAACGATCGTTCCTGCGGCGGACTGGCTGATTCTTCAGCTATGGTTTTCTTGATCTGATCTATCCTTTGCTGGTTATCACGAACAAATCGGCTTTGGGGCTGATATTTTTGCAATAACTGGGTTCTTTGCTGTTCCAGTTGGCTCAGTTCCTCTTTCATTCGATCGAGGGCCAGTACATATTTTGAAACATACCCTGTCTGTATCTGCTCCGGCTCTGCGGCGATCTTCTCTTTCAGCGAGGCTATTTTCTTTGTCGTTTCACCGATCTCAGTACGAGTGGCGTCTATCGATGCCTGCGAATCCGATAACTGTCTTTGCAGCAAGGATTGCTGCGTTCCGATGTCCGCTCCGGAAATACGATTGGTGCTGTCAAAATTCTTTAGTGTATTTGTAGCAACGCTAAGCTTTTCGTTGAACTTCCCAGTCTGTTCGTTAAAGACCTGTGCCGCCTCAGGCTTTTCGTTGATCTGAACATGCAGATCTACGAATTTCCGATAAATAGCGTCCAAGGTCTCTTTGGCCCTGATCGGGTCTGTATCGGTATACACCACCTTAATGACCCGTGACTTTTTAATCGGAACTACGTCCAGATTCCCAACGACGCGGTTGACACTTTGTTCCAGGGCGAGATCGACCTCTGTTTCGTCGAGAGTGGAACTATCCGCCGACGCGGCCTGAGTGGACAGCACACCTGAAACCGCCAGTTTGATGCGCACACGCATTTGGCTAAGCCATGTATCTTGTCTGGGTTTCTGGTTTCGCACCAGATCGAGTTCTTTAACCACGCCTTTTATGACGTCGAGGCTCTTGAACAGTTCCAGTTCGGAGTTGAACTCTTCGTCGGAAATGGATGTGAAAGTCATGTCAACAGTCTTATCCGAAGAAGTGATCTGAGGGTCGATTCGGCCTCGCGAAACCAAAAGACTCATCGTCGCCTCGTACTTTGGCGTTATCAGGAAAGTGGCCAACATTCCCGTCGTCACAACCAAAAAGATCACCGATATGATCAGCAACTTGCGATTGGCCAGACGGCTAAAAAGTTCCGTCGGAATATTTACTGTTTTTTCGTCCCTGGACATTTTTAAGGTTTTGTCGATCGTGTCGGGCTATAAAAACCTCGGAAGCAAACCCCGGAATGCGTCGACCGCCTTGGTGAATTGTGAGATCCGGGAATCGGGAACGAATATAAAGTCGCCGTCTCTAAGCGCAATGTCAGCTTCATTATGTTTTCCCTCGATCAATTTCAAGACATCGGCCTTTTTGATCACCCAATCGCCCTTTCCGTCAGGCCGGGCGTGAATTACCATTGTCCTGCGTGCGCTGCCGGTAAATCCGCCTGCCAGAAAGATCGACTGGACCAGCGTCTTTGCGTCCCGCAATTCGTATCTGCCTGGTTTGTTGATCTGTCCTCCGACGAAGATTCGTGGCTGAACAAAATCTACAACCGACACAGTGATCAGTGGGTCCAACAGGATCTCGACATACGATCGCTCGAGTTTTGCCTTGAGTTCGGCAACTGTAAGCCCCGCAGCTCGGACCTCATTTATTAGTTGGGGATTAATGATCCCGTCGGGTCGCACGAGCATTGACGTTTCGTTCAATTCAGGATTCGAAAAGAATCGAATATTCAGCTTGTCGCCCGGATTGATCCGGTACGACTGCGGTGCCGGGTCATCTGTCGGCGCCGGAGCCATCTGCCCAAAAGCCCCGGACGTCGTCAGCATAAGGCAGACGAGTGCGGATAACAGAAACGTTGGTCGGATCGAACGCATGCTCATATCGTTAACTTTGGGATTGATACAGATGCAATACTCAGCGATTTCCAATTAAAGACGGCTTTCTGGTCTTCAATTATCGGCGCGAGAGTGCGTCGGCGAGATGAGACACTCGTCAACCATTGGCGGGGCCGGGTAATAGTGTTTAGGTAATAATGTCTTTGGGTTTAGAGTTGACCATTGCCGTTACCTTCCGAGATAACAGCCGGTACTCGGGCGAAGACGGTTGTACCCTCGCCGGGGCGGCTTTCGATCTCAAGCGTGCCGCCGAGTAACGCCGTGCGCTCTCTCATGCCAACGAGCCCGAGGCCTTTTCCGCCCGCAGATCGTCGATCCGATTCCGGGTCAAATCCGTTGCCATCATCCTCGATGATCAGCACGATCCTGCTTCCTCGCATTTCGAGAAGCACATTCACGTTCGAGGCGTGGGCGTGTTTGAGAATATTATTTAGCCCTTCCTGAACGATCCGATAGAGATTGGTTTCAAGTTCTGGAGAGAGTCGGTCTATGTAATTTTCCGAGGCATGAAACTCGGCCGTTATTCCATAGGTATTCGACCATTCCCGGACAAAACTTTGGAGAGCATCGCGAAGACCCAATTGGTCAAGTTCTGTAGGCCTGAGTTCCCATGCGAGATAGTTTATGTCCATGTCGATGCGTGCGGCATATTCCTGGGTTTCTTCCATTTCCCTCGCCAGCACTTCGTTCTCGTTGCACTTGGAACGAATCGACTCTAACTTCAAACGCAGTGCCGTCAACTGCTGGCCGAGATGGTCGTGCAGATCGCGAGCTATTCGATGGCGTTCGGCCTCTTGAGCTTCTACCAGTCGTTTCATGACTTCACGGTCGCGAAGTGCGGCCTCGGCCTGTCGCCTCTCGGTTATGTCTCGGGCTATTTTCGAGGCCCCGATGATCTTTCCTCTCGAATCGAACACAGGAGAAACGGTTAACGATATCTCTAATAGGGTACCGTCTTTATGCCGACGGATCGTCTCATAGTGGTCGATGTAGTCTCCTCGATTCAGACGTTCGAGGATCGGGGTCTCTTCATCGAGGCGATCCTGCGGAATCAACGTGGTAACAGACTTACCGATGATCTCGTCAGCAGTGTAGCCAAATAGTCTGGCCGCCCCTTTGTTCCAGCTGGTGATCACGCCGTTAAGGTCGTTACCGACTATTGCGTCACGAGAGGATTCAACTATAGCGGCGACTCTGGCAAGTTCACGTTCAGCGTTTTTTGGTTCGGTGATGTCGACCGTCGCACCGATCATGCGTATTGGCTTTCCGGTCTCATCGCGAAGCACGACGGCGTTTGTAAAGAGCCAATTGATCCCGCCGTCGGTTTTTGGAACCCGGAATTCGACCTCGTAGGGCACATCTTCTGACAAGGCCAATCCGATACGTTCACCAACAGCTTCCCGGTCCTCGGGATGGATCAAATTCGTAAAGCTATCCACCTTGCCATCAAATCCGCCAGGCTCTACGCCGTGCATGGTGTAGACCGTTGGCGTCCATTCGATGTGGTTTGCCTTGATGTCCCAGTCCCAGACGCCTACCTTTCCTGTCTGCGTTGCCACACGAAGTCGTTGTTCGTTTTCCCGAAGGGCTTCCTCGGTCCGTTTGCGCTCTACTCCGAATGCAATCTGGTAGCCGACGGTCAAAGAAAGCTCGAATTCCGCTTCTGTGAAGTGATGGGTCTCGTCATAATAGACCATGAATTTACCGATGAGCGTGTCGTTGGATATCAGCGGAATAAACCCAAGAGCGAAAATGCCCTCATCAACAATTAACTTCTGCAGATCCGGATCTATTTCGGCCTCTCGAATATCCTCGATCCCGATCGGCTGAGCATCCTTTTCGCCCTGCTTCCACGGTGAGTGCCCGTTAACCGCCGCCTTATATTCGTCGCTTAGGCCCCGCGACGCCACAAAGCTCATAACACCCTGATCATCGAAAAGCAGGATCGACGCCCTTTGACAGCCGATTGCCTTAACAATGGTGTCCAGAGCGGCCTCGTAGACCTCGCCAAGTGAATCGGCGCGATTGAGCCGGTCGGAAAAACCATAGAGCACGGCCAGCTCGTGCGCCCGCCGAGCGACAAGCAATTCCGCGTCTTTACGTTCAGTAATGTCGAGCGCAAATATCGAAACTCCGCCGTCGCTGGTCGGAAAAAACCTGGCATGAAACCATTTGCTAAAGGGTTCATAGAACTCTTCCATTTCGATAGCCACTTTTTCGGTGTGACAGCGCACCAAACCCTTTCCCAGAGTCGTTTCACGGGCTTCGGGAAAGACCTCGAAAACATGTTTGCCTATGGTTCCCAACGGCTCAACTCCGCTGTTAGAAAACAAAGTCCTTACTGCCGAATTTATCTGTGCCAGGCGCAGATCCGCGTCAAAGGAAATAAAAGCGTCAGACAGTGATTCGAGTACCCCGCGTATACGTTCATCCCGTTCGGCAAGGGCCACGGTTCCCTCTCTTATCTGGCCCTCCGAACGTGTAATGCTGTTGGCCGTCATCCATAGTAGTCCGAGCAGCAAAGCGATCTGGATTATCGTCCCTAAGGCCACACCAAAAGCCGGATCGAAAAGGCCATACCCCTGACCAGCGACCCGCCCAAAGCTCGTGATCAAAGTAATGGCTACAAGCGGAATAAATAATCTGCGAAAAACAGCCCCACCGGCATCATCACGGCCGAGTACCTCACCCACACCTCTTTCAGGAACGGCAGCGATCAATCCGATCCCGAGGGCAGCCAGCATTGTCGCAGTCTGCCATGCTATACCGGTCAAACGAGGGAAAGTGAAAAGCTGGTCCGCCCCGAATCCGTAACCGATCAGTGATAATGCCGACACCGCAAGAGCCAACGTCCCAAAAACACTCGTCCAAATATTCCATCTCTTAGACGACACGAGTACCAAAGCAACACCGATCCCGGTTAGAGAAAGCGATGCCGGCAAACCCATTCGGCCAGGGGCCGAGGTCGCTCGAGCTCCGGTTGCCTCGTGGAAAAGAAGAGTGTCGATCCCAAGATCAACGCCGGTCAAATGCTGCGAAAGAGTTAATCCGGCGATTGTTGCTGTAATTGCTCCCGCGGTAATCGGGATCCAGCGTTTTGATGGGGTAACGATCCACGCCAAGAGGCCGATGGCCGCTAAAATTATGCAGATCGACGGATTTGCTTTTATCGATATGCCATCGCCATCCCAGTCGGCCAAAAGCGGCGCGTCGAGTATCCATCCCATTAACGAGATGGTGCCCGCTACCAAAGCGTAAATACCACCGGCTATCGGCAGAGCCCTAACAACCCACCCGATCCCCGATGATTCCCTCCTTGTTTTTTCTGGTTCCAAGCTCGGTTCCTGTTTTTTACGATATCTAAAGGAGATAACGGTCCGAGAAATGATCGGAATTAGGTTTTCGGTCCCAAATCAATTTCGTATCCGTGTACAGAGATTCTATATCCTGAGACGTAATATCCAAAAGCAAAAAAATGCTGTATTTGACTGGAGGATAATGACGGATGTGAGAATGTTTGCGGCTAATAAGTATTATTTCTTCTCTTTCTCTATCTGCTTTACAAGCTTCGTTGCCCGGTTTCGAGCCATCAGCGGAAGGCGTTCGTCGTTTGATAGTGCGGTTAAAAAGGATAATAAATGAGGCGGATCGGGGATCTCGTTCCTGCGCAAATAGCCGTCCAGAGCGTCCATCATTCCCGGAGTCCTCAAGGGCTGATTTTCACGAGCGACCCCGAATTCGAATAACCAGGTGTATTCGTTGACTATCCGTCGGTACTCGTCCATCAGGTCCCTGGCGTTCCGGTTCTCAGTCCAATTAAATTTTACGGTCCTTTCACGCCCGTCTTTCTTGACCGTGATGGACACCTCGCCAAGATGGGAGAAATCCCGCTCGTGCTGGTAAGAGTCCGTCGAATCCAGGAAATTCAGAGAAGCCAGCGATTCGCGGATCTTGTCCATCGTTGCCTCGGAAAGGGCAATCGGGTCCGTGATCAATTCGTCCGAACCGTCTTTTTGAAAGCTGATCTTGCCGCGGCCGTTCTCATCATGCTCGATCCGAACAGGGCTATAGGTGAAGCCCGCCCGGGTGAATTCGTAAAAGTAAACAGGCACACCTGCCCTTACAGAATCGTGCTTCCTGGCAGGGTGTTCGATCTCGCTGGACTTTACGGTGGGACGACTGTTCTTTTTGCCCCGGTCGGCATTGTCTGACGGCGGAACGGGTTCAACGGTTTGGCCGCTCGTCGATAGACAGGCGATAAAGAGGATCGATAACAGGTTTACTGCGAGAGATTTTTTCATTTGCTGTACGACAGATATGCCAATTCTGTCACGATTCTTGTCGAAGTGCATATGATGCGGGCGTAGAGTGCAACGTTGGCAGGCGGCGGTCAGTCGAACTTTACTGAAACGATCTTTGAAACGCCGGCTTCCTCCATAGTGACGCCGTAGAGTGCGCGGGCGGCCTCCCTTGTACGTTTGTTATGAGTGATGACGATGAACTGCGTTCTCTCTGACATCTCAGCGATTTTGGCAGCAAATCGACCCACGTTGGCATCGTCGAGCGGGGCGTCTACCTCATCCAAAAGGCAAAATGGCGATGGACGGTATTTGAAAATAGCCAGCACAAGAGCGATGGCCGTCATGGCCTTTTCCCCGCCTGAGAGTAACAAAATGTTCTGCAGCCGTTTACCGGGCGGTTGTGCCACAACCTCGATCCCGGCCTCGAGTATATCGTCAGATTCCAGGAGCGTCATTTCGCCTCTGCCACCGCCGAATAGTTCATGGAAAAATTCAACAAAGTGGCCATTGATCGCTTCGAAGGCAGCCTTGAATTTCTCCCTCGATCGCTGCTTGATCTCGCGAAGGGCCTCTTCGGTCGCGGCGATGCTGTCAATTATGTCCTTCTTTTGTGAGGTCAGGAAAAGATGTCTTTCTTCGGCTTCGGCCAGTTCCTCCAGGGCGAGCATGTTGATGGCCCCAAAATTCTCCAGTCTCTGACGCAGATCGGCCGCCTCGGTGCGGGCATTTTCCAGATCAAATCCTTCTTCGGGCTCAAAATCCTCAACAAGCCGAGCGAGCGGCGTGTTCAATTCCTGCTGGCAGTTCTCGCTTACATTTCGCAGCTGGGTGACGGCCTCGGCCTGTCGTATCTCGATCGAGGCCCGCTCGTTACGAGCATCGGATGTTCGCCGGTTCAGTTCGGCGAGTTCTTCGCTAGTCGCATCAGAAAGCTGCCGGGCCGCCGTCAAAGCGTTGATCGCCGATTGCAGTTCTGCATTCTCTTTTGCAATGTCGCTGTCGGCGGCGGCGATTTTATCGGTGATCTCTGTGATCGAAGAGTGCAGCATCTTGAGCTTTGCCTCGGCCTCTGAGAGTTCCAGAGTCTGCAGAGCTAATCTCCCCTCGATCTCTTTGCTTTCATTTTCGACGCGACGTAATGCGGAAACAGCAGACCGCCGTCTTTCGTCGGACGTGGCGGCGATCATGCGCTTTTCATTTAGTATACTTGCCGCTTCGTCCGACTTTAGACGGGCAGCATTGAAAACGATACCGATATTTTTGAGTTCGAGTTCTGCGTCGGCCCTAGCCGATTCGGCGTCGTTTTTGTTAGCGAACGCATCACTGAGTTTTCGCTCAAGTTCGGCAATCTCGGCCTTGATCTGCACCGCCTCGTCGTCCACGACACGCCTGTGGCGTTCCGCTCGGGTGATCTCTTCTTTAGCGGCGCGGACCTGGATCTGGAGACCGTGTATGCCGCGGTCGACTTTGATGATGAGCGATTGCAGGTCGACAGTTTTACTTTCGAGATCGACCAGTTCCGCGCGATGAGTTTCAACGGCCGCGGTTGCATCTTCGATTTTGGCCGCGAGTGCACGGCTGTCCTTGTCGAGCTGATTCAGCTCACGTTTGAACGCGAGGAGCGAATCGTTTTTCCCGGCGGACTTTCGCTTTCCGGCGATAAGCATTCGCCCGCCAATCAGTAATTCGCCATCATAATTGACGACGTTCTCGCCTGTCTTGCCGCTGCCTTCATCAAGATCCTTGACCAGCCGGGCCGACATCTCACGCGGAAATATCTGCCTCAGCACGTCTGAGAGGGCTTCGGATACTCCCAGAATATCTGCGATCGTTTCCCCGGAGGCACGGTTCTGACTTTTTAAGGCCGCGTCAGGAAAAACCAGTATTGCTGTGCGGCCTATGCCGTTTTCGCCAAGCCAGGCCGACACACGTTTTGCATCGGCAAGAGAATCGACGATCACGGCCTCGAGAAACGACCCGAACAATGTCTCGACCGCTGTTTCAGCCTCTCTCGTGACATTCAGCCGGTCGGCAAGCACACCGCCTAGCTTTACTCCGATCGTCTTCTCGGCGGCGAACAGTTTCTGAACCTGCGGCGTGTAGACGGCTTTCTTTTCCTCGAGTTCACGCAGTGTCGAGAGACGGTGCTTCTTGGCGGAATGCTCGTCGTGTACCGATTTAAGGCCCGCCTCGGCATCACGCAGCCTGTTACGTGAATCCGAAGTTGATGCTGCAAGCTGCTCCTTTTCACTGTTAAGACCGGTGAGTTTCTGCTGCTCGACGATAAGGCTTTGGGCAAGCTCCTCGGCAGCTTTCTGATGCGAAACGTAGGTTTCTGCGGCTCGCGAGCCTTCTTTTTCGAGTCCCGCCGAGCGAGAAGACAACCGCTCCAAATTATTTTCGATCTGCCTGCCTATCTCGTCAAATCGTTCAAAAGCGCCCGTATGCTGCATGAGCGAGGCCCTGAGAGCTTCGATCGATCTTTCGATCTCAGCCAGGCTCTCGGCTTCCCGTTTATAGACATCTTCCGATTCCTTAAGGGCCGAATCAGCCCGCGTGTGTTCCGCCGTTTCATGCTCTTCATCCTGTCTGAGCCGGGCGAGTTCGGCGGTTAAGAGATCAAGCCGCTCACGACTCGAATCGATCTCACCCCTGAGGGTTTCGGACCGGTTATTGAGGTTTACGATCTGGTCCGATTTATAGAGATGCTCGCGTTCGGCCCGGTCACGTTCGAGAGCGTTGTGCGAATGTATCTTGCGCAGGTCCGAAAGGCTCTCCTCGGCATCGCGAGCATGCTGCGTGGTTTCGCGCGTCGCTTCTTCTTTTGCTTCGACCTGAGCGATCAGGCCTTTTTCTGTCTCCGCGGCTTGTTCGAGCTGTATCTTAAGCTCACCGGAGAGATCAGAGAGATAGCGGCCCTCGGCAGCATAAAGCTGACGCAGCAGGGTCCGAAATTCTTCCTGAAGTATCTTAAATCGCCGAGTTTTTGCTGCCTGTCGTCGAAGAGAGTTAACCTGCTTTTCGATCTCGGA
>JBGSXN010000252.1:0-3775 GCA_041751355.1 Pyrinomonadaceae bacterium | reverse complement strand
ATTCGGGTCCGGCACGAGCCTGAACGATGTGCTTTCGTCACTGCTCCAGCAAATCCAGCCCTCGCGAGACTTTCCCGAGATCACATACAACAATCCGCAATATGATCTGACGGATAAGCGAACATCGCAGATCGTCGCAACGGGCGGGGCAGCCGCCGGCGTGCCGTATGTCGAGATGCCGATTGGGGCCAAGATCAATTTCGGCGATGCCGAGGTGACGATCCGCCCGGATAAGTTCGTCGACCAAACACTGAATCCGCGATTTGCCTCGATTACAGGAGCCCCGGCGGAACACGAGCGGCAGGAAGTGGATATCACGCTGAATTCGCTAACTCAGCTGACCTCGGACGGTGCTCTGGACTTTACGGAACGAATCGCGACGCTTCCAACCGGCCGTTCTCACGCCGCGATGGCGGGCCGGAATGATCAGTATGTAGAGATCTTCGGCGGCACGGCCTACGGTGGCGGTGCCCTTGGTGATTGGTACACCTACGACACGCTGAACAACACTGTGACGCCCCGGACGCCCAGCGTCACGCTGCCGGGCACGACGCGGCCCGCGATGTTCTCTTTCGGTGATGGGCAGCGGGTGCTTCTGCTATGCCCGACCGTAACCAGCCCGAACGTTTCCGCACCGATTCGGGCGTTTTACGTCGACTGCTCGACGGCGAACCCGACCGTGACGGAGATCCTTACCACAAGGCCAGCAGGGCAGACGGTTGTTGGTGATCTTATCGCGAACGGCAAGATCGTCCTGGCTGCAACGCACCAGACAGCACCGGGAATGGCCTTTAATACAACAACCTTTTGGGAATTCGACACCAGCACATTCGCATTCACGCAGCTGACCGTTTCTGGCTCGATGCCGAAACCGACCGCGCCGGGTAATTCCGCCGCCTGCTTCCATAAGGAAAACCAACTCGCGATGCAGGTCTTCGGGCATGATACGGGAATAGTCGCGACCTTTATTTTCGACCGCACGACGCTGCAATGGACGCAGTTGAGCATCTCGCCGCCGTATCCGCCCGGCATTGGGGCTTATTCAGGCCCATCGCAGCCGATGGCGAACGTAAACGGCCGGGCGATGATGCTCGGATCAGTTAGCTCGATCGCGGGAACGACGAACTACGCATTTGAGCTGAGGCCGTCGAATGTGGCGGGATCGGATCAAGGACTGATCTGGGTCCGAACGCAATTAACGATGCCGCTATTTTTCGGGCAGGGCTTTGCCTCGCTGCTCGATACAAACAATCGTCCGGCGGGACGCGGCTATGCCGCTGGTGGAAACAATAGCAACTTCAGCGGAACGACCACGAAGATCTATTCCTCGACCCGCACGGGGCTGATCGCCGTCACGTATAACGGAGCGGCCGGCGTGAGCCTTGCCGCGGACTCGACCTTTGCCCAGTTCGAATTACCTTCATTTACTGCTGACTGGCAGGTGGCGGCCTATCTCGCCAGTTTCGCCGGTCGCTATACATCCTCGACGATGAAGGTTGAAGTCTCGCTCAATAACGGCAGCACTTGGCACGAAATATCGCCGGGCACTACATTCAATGTGACTAACTCCGCAACGCCGGGCGTCCGCCGAATGCGGATATCGTTTTATCAGTCGCTTGCCAGCCCGCCTATCCTTACAAAGCTGACTGAGACATTTGACGAAACGGGCGGCTCGGATCTGGAAACCCGCACCGTCGTCCGTTATGATTCGCCGACCACTAACGCAGTCGTGCGGGCACTCTATATCGATCGACTTGGGAATATCACGCTCGAGGAAACCGTAGCACCGTCGACGCCGACGAAGGCTCTGCTTCATAAGGCGACATCGACAGGCGTGACCGCTCCGACGCTGATAAATTACATCAACCGCAGACGGCCTTTGATCAAATACACGGGCACGCGAGCCGGTGGCAACACGCCATCATTTACGAATGAGTTGGCCGTGCCGGTTAGATACGTTGATGCCAGAGTATCGACGGTTACAACGGGGGTTCTTTATAAGATCACCGATCCGACTGTTGACTTCGACGCGACGGTAACCCCGGCAGGCGTAAACACGAACGGTGATTCGTACATCGTGGAGCTGGGTGGATAGTGTAGATGGAGGGAGAGGCTTCCGAACTTAGGATCTTTGACAATTAAACCATCGCTCAACTGCCCTGCAGCGACCGTTCAACCAGGTGTCAGTCACACCCCTTCTGGCACCTCGTTGAACGATCTTTGAAGACCCGTTCAGTAAAAGATGTGCGCGGCGAAAATAGGCTGTTCAGTAAAAGATGTGAAATTAGATCGGCCGTCTGTTCAGTAAAAGATATGCGCAGCCAGCCAGGCGTTCAGTAAAAGATGTGCGCAGCGTCCGGAGGTCGTGTTCAGTAAAAGATATGCGCAGATTCATAAAACGATCTGCGCCGCAACACATTCCCCAGCAGAGCCGCACTGCAAGACCACGCCTGTTGATCGACTCTAATCTTGACAAAAAAATAATGATTTGAGATTATTCTTGTACGGTAATTACCTGAAATTCTTTGTCCAGTGTGATTTATGAAAATTTCGGCGCAAGAGGAATACGGGCTAAGATGCCTGGTGCAGCTCGCGGCCTTGTCGGCGGGCGAGACGCTGACGCTGCCGCAGATCGCGGAACTCGAAGGGATCTCGACGGCAAACGCGGGCAAGCTGATGTGGCTGCTGAATAAGGCCGATTTTGTTCATTCGACACGCGGCACCAAGGGCGGTTATTCGCTCGCCAGGCCCGCGGGCGAGATACGATTGAGCGAGATAATTAAGGTGCTCGACGCGGATGTGCTTGATAAGCACTGCGAAAGTTATACGGGCGTGCTCGATTCATGCGTTCATAAAGGTGATTGCGGCATCAGGCCGGTTATCGTCGGCCTGCACGAGATCGTCGAGAACGCTTTGTCAAAGATCACGCTTGCTCAGCTCGTAGGAAACGAATTAACTGTTGGCGAGATGTTTCATAAGATCCAGGGGATTCACAGGACGATCGAGCCGCAGAGGGGTGTGAACGGAGGGATTTAAATGCAGAGACGCCAAGACGCAGAGCAGGAAAATCGGAAGACGAGGCGGCCTGGAGATTGATACGATAACGTCCTGACCCTATTTTCTCCGTGACTCTGGGTCTCTGCGGTGAATAAAACGATATGTCGACAGCAGCAGAATTATTAACAAATCGGGAATACAAATACGGCTTTGTCACCGACATCGAGACCGAGACGATCGCCAAGGGGCTATCGGAAGATACGGTGCGTTTGATCTCGTCGAAGAAGAACGAGCCCGAATGGATGCTCAAGTTTCGACTGAAGGCGTATCGACAATGGCTGACGATGAAACAGCCCGATAACTGGGCTAACTTTGATTATCCGAACATAGATTTTCAGAATATCTCTTATTACTCGGCACCGAAGCAAAAGCCTTCGAAGGCCAGTTTGGATGAGGTCGATCCGGAGTTGCTGAGGACATTTGAGAAGCTCGGCATCCCGATCACTGAGCAGAAAATGCTCGCAAATGTGGCGGTGGATGCGGTGTTTGACTCGGTTTCGGTGGCGACGACCTATAAGAAAAAGCTGCTCGAGGCTGGCGTGATATTTTGCTCGTTTACCGAGGCCGTAGAGCTTTATCCGGACAAGATCCAGAAATACCTCGGCTCGGTCGTACCAGTCGGCGACAATTACTACGCGGCTTTGAATTCGGCTGTCTTTTCTGACGGCTCGTTCGTCTTCATCCCGAAGGGCGTCCGCTGCCCGATGGAGCTTTCGAC
>JBGSXN010000251.1:0-7904 GCA_041751355.1 Pyrinomonadaceae bacterium | reverse complement strand
AAACGGTGTCATTCTCACACAGTACATATCCAGCACCAGGACTAACTTTCGTTTTGTCGCTGCGGGTGACTGCCATGACCGTTGCACCGGTTAGCTTGCGAAGATCAAGTTCTCCCAAGGTTTTACCGATAACGGGTGAATCGGCCTCAATTGTGACGGTTTGAGTCAGTGCCTGATTTAGGAAAGTATTGATGTTTCGCATTTCGACCGGCGGAAGCGACGGCGATCTCAGCATTTCATATCCCTGTTCCCGGATCCGGCTGATCTGGTCCTCCATGGTGTCGTGGGGAACACCGAACCGGTGGAGGACGCGAGCAAATATCTCGATGCTTGTTTCGAATTCCTCCGGAATTACCTCGTTTGCCCCGAGCGCTAGAAGTTCCGTTATCTCGGTAATGTAGCGCGTCCTTACGATGATGTGCAGATCACTGTTGAGAGAGCGGGCGAGCGAAACTGTCCTTCGGCTAGCGTGCGGATCGGACATGGCCAAAACCAGCACCCAAGCCTTATTCAACGCGGCGTGGATGAGCACCTCGCGTCGCGTCGCGTCGCCAAAGTTTATCTTTTCACCTTTTGCCTTGGCCCGCTTCACAGCATCGGCATTGACGTCGAGTATTGTATAGGGCACACCAACCGATCTCAGCACACGCGATAGATTGCGGCCGTTCAGCCCATATCCGACAATTATCACGTGCTGTTCTAACCCGCCGCTGGATGTAAGGTGAATGTCTTCCTCTACGTTTTCAACCTCGCCGACAGGGCCATCCGATAAATACGACTGAACCGCCCCCCCGAATCTCGGAGCAAAGGCGATCATGAATGGCGTAGCGATCATCGATAATATCGATGCTGCCAGGAACGTTTGATAATCGTCTTGTGGCAGCAGTCCTGCCCCTTGTCCTGCCCTGGCTAAAATAAATGAAAATTCCCCGATCTGCGCCAGCCCGAGACCTACCATCGCCGCAATACGCTGCGGCGAACCCAGCAGCCGGACGATGGCCCAGATGATCAAAGCCTTTAGTACGATCAACCCGGCAAAGATCAAAAGCACGGATACGACATTGGCCCATAACGCGGCCAAAGAGAGCAGCAGCCCAATAGAAACAAAAAAGATACTGTTAAAGACATCGCGAAACGGCAGGACTTCGGCCGTCACCTGATGATTATAATCAGAATCGGCGAGTACCATACCGGCTATAAACGCACCGAGCGCAAGTGAGAGGCCAAAGTGCGATGTCACCCATGACAGCCCAAGACAGAGCAAAACTACCGTAAGCAAAAATACCTCCGGACTTCGCAAACGGACGATCAAGCCGAGGAATTTCGGTATCAAAAGCCAGGCTCCCGCCACTATCACCACCAGAGCCAGCAGCGAACCGCCCAGGCTGAGTAACACGGCCGGGACCGATTCGCCGCCCTGTCCGGCGAGGATCGGGATCATAAGCAGCATGAAAACTATGCTGATGTCCTGAAAGAGCAGGATCCCGACACCTGCATGACCATGCGGCGAATCGACCTCATTTCGGTCGACATAAGATTTGAGGACGATCGCGGTACTCGATAGGGCGACAAGAAAGCCAAAAAATACCGCTTGGTCAATATCGCGGCCCAGCATGTATGCCGCAAAGGTAACGACCGCGATAGTCACGCCTACCTGAAGGCCGCCGCCGAGCAAAACGAGCCGCTTCATCTCACGAAGCCGGGCGAGCGAAAATTCGAGACCGATCGAGAACAGCAGGAGCATTACGCCGATCTCCGCAAGTATCTCGACACCGCTCAAATCCGATATGAGCCCGAGACCATAGGGCCCGATCGCAATGCCGGTCAGCATAAAGCCTACGACCAGCGGCAGGCGCAGCCTGAGGCATAGATATGCAACAGGCACCGATGCCAACAGGATCACGAGCAGGTCTGCGAATAGTTGCGGAGGATGCATTCAGTAATATCGGCCTCGCCCCTTGGGCCGGCGTTAGAATGTTCTTACGATTACCATTAAATGTTGATATAAATCTTACAACAAATTCGAGTGAGCCGAACATGTCGGTCAGAAGAAGTACTAATGCAAAACGACGCAGATCCGGCAAGGCGATCCCGATGCTATCCTTTACAACGTAATGAGTGACGATGAGGAACATTTTCGCGCCGATTTTTCGACCGAGTTTTTAACCTGGGACGAGGTAGGAGCAGTCCATAAAACACGCAACGGTATCTACCAACGCAATGGACGGCTGATCTCTCTGCTCACCGATTTCGGACGGATAAATCCTTGTTACCCCGACGTGCACGGGAAGACAGAGAACACAATCCTCTACACCGGTAACGGTCGACGCGGTGACCAGAAGCTTGATGTGCAAAATCGGGCATTGATCGATGCTGTCGGAGCCGGCATGGCCGTCCCGTTGTTTAACAAACTCGCCGCCGGAAAGTGGGAGTTTTTAGGCTATTGGCAGGTAGCTGACTGCGTTTACGTTTTTGACGAAAATCAGGATAGAATGGTGTGGAAATTCACATTAACTAGAAAAGAGTGATTGGTATTCGCGTATTTGGCTCATTCCTGAACTACTGCGGCTTATGGTGCAGACGTTCCTGGGAATGAACGAAGTGCAAAAAAGAGAAACCAATCATCGGTCACCATTTAAGGAGGACACGTCTATGAAGAGATCGGCAATCGTCGTTTTTACATTCTTAATTCTTGCATTTTCGGCAGCCGGGCAATCGGTCTGGACTCCCGAGCTGCAGGTGAAGCTCAAAACGCTGGGCACACCGCGGATTTCGCCTGATGGCAAACATGTTGTTTACACAGTTAATGAACCTGTGATGACAGCTGACAAAAGCGAATTTGTTACACAGATCTGGATGGCCGCGACCGACGCGACCAGTAATCGCCAAATAACATTTGGCGACAAATCCTCCACAAATCCAAAATGGTCGGCCGACGGATCGATGATCGCTTTTACCTCTAACCGCAAAGACAATCGCAATCAGATATACTTGCTCCGCATTTCGGGCGGCGAGGCCGAACAGATCACCGACGGTAAGTCGGCCGTGTCCAATTTTGAGTGGTCGCCGGACGGCAAATGGATAGCATTTACGATGACCGATCCCAAAACCGAGGATGAGGAAAAGAACGATAAGGGACGCAACGATTTTCGGTGGATCGATGAGAACACCAAGCTCGCACGGCTTTACGTCACTCCCGTCGCAAAAGGCGGTGACGGAAAACGAGAAGCGCGAAAATTGACGTCCGCAGATCGCCACGTAACATCATTTGACTGGGCGCCCAACGGTTCGCGGATCGCATTCGCACACGTGACCGGTCCGCTGGCCGATTATTGGCCGAGTTCGGATGTGAGCGTTGTTGACGTCGCCACCGCGGCCGTAACACCGTTTGCGACAACCGCGGCCTCTGAGCAGAATCCGCAATTTTCGCCCGACGGCAACTGGATCGCAATGACCGTGACCGAAATGCCGACGCGTTGGGCACAAAGCTATCGGATCAACATATTTCCGGCCTCAGGCGGAACGCCGAAGGTAATGCCGCTCTCGCACGACGGCCAGCCGAATATTCTCACATGGACTCCCGATAACGGAACGGTTCTGTTCACGGAAGCACGAGGCACGGGAACCGCATTATATGTGGCAAACATTTCCGCCGGGACGATCGCGATGATGGACCATCAGGAGGCCGTCATTAGCGCGCCGTTTTCGGGAAAGGACGGTTGGTACGCTTTCGTAAAACAAACCGCCGATTCTCCGCCTGAGGTCTTCGTCGGGCGCCAAGGTGTCTTTGAGGCGCGAAAGGTTTCGACCGCAAATAACGAGCACGCTCGAATACCGACGGGCCGCACCGAGGTCATTAAGTGGAAAAGCCGTGACGGACGTGAGATCGAGGGCCTTCTGCATTATCCCAACGGCTATCAGGCCGGGCAGAAAGTACCGCTGATCCTTAATATCCACGGCGGGCCGGCGGGCGTTTTTCAACGGTCGTTTGTCGGTAATCGAGGGTCGTATCCGCTTGCGAGCTTTATGGCAAAAGGCTACGCCATTCTGCGGCCCAATCCTCGCGGGTCGAGCGGATACGGGACCGAATTTCGTCGTGCGAACATCAAGGATTGGGGCTTTGGCGATTATGAAGATCTAATGACCGGCGTCGATCACGTGATCGCAATGGGCGTTGCCGATCCTGAACGGCTCGGTGTCATGGGCTGGAGCTACGGGGGTTATATGACGTCGATGATCGTTACAAAGACGAACCGCTTTAAGGCCGCATCGGCCGGCGCGCCGGTAACGAACATGATGAGCTTTAACGGTACGGCCGATATACCCTCATTCCTGCCGGATTATTTTGAAGCCGAATTCTGGGATAACCCGCAGATCTATGCAAAACACTCTGCGATGTTCAACATAAAGAACGCCAAAACACCGACGCTGATACAGCATGGCGAGAATGACCTTCGCGTCCCCATTGCTCAAGGCTATGAACTTTATAACGCACTTCGCCGCCAGAATGTGCCTGTTCGGATGATCGTTCTGCCGCGGCAGCCGCACGGAATCCAGGAACCGCGGCTTCAGATCGCGACCATGCAGAGTAATTTGGACTGGTTTGATAAGTACTTGAAATAATTCGTTAGTGTATATACACTAAATATGTTCAGCGGGGACCTAAAACAAGGCGATCCT
This sequence comes from Pyrinomonadaceae bacterium, assembly GCA_041751355.1. Classification (GTDB taxonomy): domain Bacteria; phylum Acidobacteriota; class Blastocatellia; order Pyrinomonadales; family Pyrinomonadaceae; genus OLB17. The sequence goes on along the minus strand of JBGSXN010000251.1, from coordinate 3,224 downwards.
GAACTTTGAAAAGCACGGAGTTTCATTTGAGGAGGCGGTCTCAGCTTTTGACGATGAGAATGGGCTTGATTGGTCCGACCTGGATCATTCTGAGGTCGAGAAGAGACGAAAACGCCTCGCCTGTTCACATTTGAACAGAGTGCTGTTAATCGTCTACACGATAAGGGAATTCAAAAATGGCAAGGAAACGATCCGAATCATCAGTTCAAGACAGGCGTCAAAGCGCGAACGAAAGGCATATTTCGGATGAGGATATTGATTTCTCGGATATCCCCGAATCGACTGCGGATGAACTGAAACGAGCTGCGCGGATTGGACGGCCGACGACCGGGCACGCAAAACAGATGATCGCGTTCAGGATAGCCCCGACTCTGCTTGCCAAGATACGTAAGCTAGCTGCAAAGAAGCAAACACCGTATCAGACGCTTCTTCATGAACTTCTGGAGGACGCCGTTGATCGAAGGGCGGCCTAATTCAGCTAGGCTAAACAGCAACTGGGTCAAAATCTAACCGGAGCGTTTCCCCAGTTCCACCGCCCTTTTGTAGGCCGCGTACACGGCTTTTGAGAGCACCGTCCGCAGGGTGCCTTTTTCCATCTGATAGATCGCCTCGGCTGAAGTTCCTCCGGGCGACGTGACCATGTTTCGCAATTCCGCCGGATGTTTTTGTGATTCGATAGCGAATTTGACCGAACCAAGCATCGTTTCCTGCACAAGTTCCTTCGCCATGTCGCGGGAAAAGCCGAGATGGACACCGGCATCGGTCAATGCCTCCATCACCATAAAGATGTACGTCGGGCCGGTCGCCGAGAGCGATGTAGCCATATTGATCATATTTTCGGTTTCGACGAAAAGTTCCTTTCCCAGGGCCGAGAGAAACTCGCGAACCTCGCGGCGTTCGACATCATTGACCGCGACCGTACAGGTCCACGCTGTAATGCCTGCCCCTATTTGCGACGGGGTATTTGGCATTGCACGAACCACTTTGGCTGTTCCGAGTTCGCCTGCAAGTGTTTCGATAGTAGTGCCAGCGACGATGGATATGACGAGTTGATCAGGGTGTAATATGCCCGTGAGATCATTTAAGACCCGCTGCAGCCTTTGGGGTTTGACGCAGATGACGATCGCTGAATTTGCCTTGCCGGCGACGAATTTGGCCGCGTCGGCATTTCCCTCAAACGTCTCGATACTGTATTTTTCCGCCAATTCCTGCCGGCGTTCAGCTCGTGGGTGGCTCGCGGCGAGATTACCGGGAATCACCAGATCCCTGCGAAGCAGGCCGGCGATCATCGATTCGCCCATAACGCCGCAGCCAATAAAGGCAAGATGCATATCATCTGTCATATATTAAAGTAGATTTAACCACTGACGCTGTCCGGCACCAAGTCGTGTGGCGTTAACGCGAAAACACGGCGAAGCAATATGTTGTTTCGGACCATGAATATGTTCATATTTAGAAAGGCCGCCGATTCAGATCGAGACGCGATATGGCAGATCATCAAGGCAGTGATCGCCAGAGGCGACACTTATGTTTTTGACCCCGTAACCCCTGAAAACGAGATGCTTGCTTACTGGTTTTCACAGGAAAAGCATGTTTACGTGGCTGAGAGCGAGGATGGCGAGATCGTCGGGACTTTTTGGTTAAAGCCAAATCAACCCGGACTCGGTGATCACGTCTGCAACGCTGCCTACATGGTCCCGCTCGAGGCCCAGGGTCGCGGTGTCGGTCGTCAGATGGCGGAATTCTCGCTTAATGAGGCTCGCCGCCTCGGATTTACTGCGATGCAGTTCAACTTTGTCGTAGCCTCAAACACGGCGGCCGTACGTCTATGGCAGAGCCTGGGAATGGAGATCATCGGGACCATCCCAGATGCCTTCCGTCACAGTCAACTGGGCCTGACAGATGCGCACATAATGTACCGTAAGCTATAATTACGGCTGCCATTATGACCCTTGAAGAACAGATAGAATTTCTAAAAAAAGGCACGGTCGACCTGATCCGCGAGGAAGACCTGCGAAAGAAATTGGAGCGCTCGGCCAGGACCGGGAAACCACTTCGGGTAAAGCTCGGGCTCGATCCGACGGCGCCTGATATTCATATCGGCCATACAGTCGTGATCCGCAAGCTTAAAGCATTTCAGGACCTCGGCCATACGGTCATATTTCTCATCGGCGACTTTACCGGGATGATCGGTGACCCTTCGGGTAAAAATGTCACGCGGCCGCCGCTCTCTCGCGAAGAGATAAATGCTAACGCAGAGACCTACAAACGGCAGATGTTCAAGCTGCTCGACGCCGAGAAAACGGAGCTTAGATTCAATGGCGAATGGATGGACAAATTCACCGCCGCGGATTTCGTGAAACTCTGCGCCCGCGTGACGGTCAAACAAATACTCGAACGCGACGATTTTGAAAAACGACTAAGCGAGCACACGCCGATCTCGCTTCACGAACTGCTCTATCCGCTTACTCAAGGCTACGATTCAGTGGCATTACAGGCCGATGTCGAACTCGGTGGCACGGACCAGAAATTCAACCTAATGGTCGGCCGCGATCTTCAGCGCGAATATGGTCAGGACCCTCAGATAGTGATCACCACGCCCTTGCTTGAGGGCCTCGATGGCGTTCAAAAAATGTCTAAGTCGCTGGGCAATTATATCGGCATTGAGGAGCCGGCGAATGAGATGTTCGGCAAGGTGATGTCGATTTCGGACGAGCTGATGTGGCGGTATTATGAACTTTTGACCGATTTGAGCGTGTCGGATATAGCGGCTTTAAGGGCAGATTGTGAGAGCGGGGCGGAAAATCCCCGCAACGCCAAGGTGAAGCTCGCAAAGCATATCATTCGCGATTTTCATTCGCATGAAGCCGCAGAGGCCGCCGAAGAAGACTTTAACCGGCGATTTGTAAACAAAGAGGTCCCGGACGAGATTGATGAAAAAACAGTTATTGCCGGGAAGCACAAGCTGATCGATCTGTTGACGGAAAACGGATTGGCCGCCTCCAAAGGCGAGGCACGCCGCCTTGTCGATCAGGGCGGAGTAAAGATCAACGGCGAAAAGGCCACGGCGACAGCCGCCGAGATAGACGTCACCTCCGAGGGTGTGTTGATCCAGGTCGGTAAACGCAAATTTCTCAAGCTCGTCGCATCGTAGATGGTAGAAAGTAAAGTTTTGTATTTCCGGACTCGAAGAGTATACTAGCCCCCACACGACGAAGATGAGA
>JBGSXN010000250.1:0-11389 GCA_041751355.1 Pyrinomonadaceae bacterium | reverse complement strand
CCCAGGCCGATTCATTAATCTTCCTGCCAAAAGGAAGCATCAGGAAAAAAGGCGAGGTCGCCGAGATCGCGCATCTGTAAAAATATGAATGAACTTTCGCATTTCGATGAGGCCGGAAAGATAAAGATGGTAGACATCTCGTCGAAGCAGACAAGTGTTCGCCGCGCCGTTGCATCTTGCAAAGTCCTGTTATCCTCAGAAACTCTTCAAACTCTAAAAACCCAACGAACCCCCAAGGGTGATCCGCTTGAGATCGCCCGTATTGCGGGCATCATGGCCGCGAAGAAGACATCGGAGCTGATTCCGCTTTGCCATCAGATCAATCTTTTAAAGGTAAATGTTACAGCGGAATTTACTGATTTCGGCATCAAACTTGAAGCTGAGGCGATCACCGCGGCCCAGACCGGCGTCGAGATGGAAGCCCTCACAGCGGTATCAGTATCGGCACTAACGATCTACGATATGTGTAAGGCTGTCCAAAAAGACATCATGATTTCCGAAATTAGGCTTGAGTCCAAGGAGGGTGGTAAAGCCAATTACACGGCTGATCGCAAGTAACTTGTTAACTGGGGACGAACTTTCGATTACAATAGTCGTATTGCACGATTAGAAAAGAACTAAGGATTAAAGATATATGAGATACACGCTGGCCGAAGATGCAAGACCCCAAATTTCCCTTTTGATCATCGCAACACTTGTAAGTGTCGGTATCTGGGGAGTTTCGTGGTTCGTTCCGATTGCTGCGTATGTTCTTTACCCGCTTCAGTTGTTCGCAACATTTATCCACGAGGGTGGCCATGCCCTCGCGGCCTTTATTACCGGTAACGCGGTCATGAGCCTCACGGTGTCCCCGGACGGCAGCGGGGCCGTGTGGTCACAGTCGTCGCGGCTCTCGGGTTTGTTTATCTCAAGCGCCGGATATTTGGGAACCACTGCTTTCGGCGTTTTGCTTCTGGGTTGGATGCGACGCGGACATTCTTCGCGAATAGCCCTTGCGGCCGCCGGGGTTTTTGTTGGTTTGATGACCATAGTCTTTGGCTTTTTGGCCCCGTTCTATAATTTCCTTGCGAACGTGAGTTTCCTGAGCGTCGTTTTCACAGTGTTCTCGGGAACGGTCCTTGCCGCCGGATTATTGGCCATAGCTAAATTTGCCAGCCTCAAATGGGCCAACTTTGCTCTCGCGTTTCTCGCCGTTCAGTGCCTTCTTAATGCTCTATTCAGTCTGCGAGACCTTTTTGTGATCTCGGCAACGTCTGGGGCTTCGTCAGACGCGGCAAATATGGCCGCAGCTACCGGCATTCCCGCACTAGTGTGGGCCGCAGCGTGGATCGCAATTTCTTTCGTAATGATCATGGTCGGTATCCGAATGTACGCTGTCGGCCGAAAGCGGTTAAACGGCGAAACTGTTTTTGAAGATTAATATGAGATCTGTCGCAATGATGATCCTGGCTATGATCTGTGCCTCGGCCGTAGCCGGCCAGATCAAAAGGCCGGGAGCGCCAGCTGCAAAAGCACCGTTCTCGGCATCGCTTCAAGCCGTTGTCGTAACAACTAAGAACTGGAACGCCACCAGCGGAAAAGGCCAATTGTTTGAACGCAAAAATTCAAAGAGCGATTGGAAACGAGTTGGCGAGCCTTTTGAGGTCGTGGTCGGTCGCGGCGGCCTCGCGTGGGGCGAGGTACTTACCAGCGAACTGGACATGGCAAAGCTCAAGCAGGAGGGTGATGGTAACGCTCCGGCGGGGCTTTTTCCGCTGACCTCGGCATTCGGTACTGCTACGAAACCTGAAGCCGTCGAAATGCCCTACACAAAACTCGACCGAAATACTGAGTGCGTCGACGATAGCCGTTCATCATTTTACAATCGCATTGTGAATCGGATGCAGGTTGGTAATTTCGACTGGAAAAGCTCTGAAAAAATGCTCGATGTCGGGTCTGAATACGATCTCGGCGTATTTGTCGCCTATAATACCTACCCGGTCGAACCTGGACGTGGATCCTGTATTTTCCTTCATGTATGGAAATCTGCCCAGGAACCAACCTCCGGATGCACCGCGATGGAGCGGCGTGACCTCGAGCGGTTGGTCGGCTGGCTCTCGGTCGCGAAGGTTCCCTATCTGGTCCAAATGACCGAGGATGTTTACGACAAGCGGCAAAAATCGTGGAAGCTCCCGAAACGAAGTTAACTCTCGACAAATTACCGATCGGCTCACGCCTTATCATTCGATCGCGCACAGACTGGCGTTTCGCAGCCATCTCAAAGATATCTGAGGATCGAGTGGTCCTCACCGTCTGTTCACCCTCCGGCCGTACATACCGCCTGCGTCGAGACCTGGATTCCGTAATTCTTTGGGAGAAAATGATCCCGGTACTCGAGTATTCAGAGGCCGAGAACTGGCGTGAGAATTTCTGCGGCTACGATCTTCGCTGGTAACTTCGCTCCCCCTCACATACCCCTCTCATCTTTGTTACGCCACCCCGATTTGGTAAAATACTCTTTTGCCTACGGGCCGGAAATCTCACCTATGCAAGCTGCGAAACAGAAAGAGGAACAGATAGAGGTCCGCGGAGCCAGGGTCCATAATCTGAAGAACGTGACAGTTTCGCTTCCGATCAATAAATTGACGGTTATCACCGGTGTGTCCGGCTCGGGCAAATCGTCACTTGCTTTCGACACGCTCTACGCTGAGGGTCAGCGCCGATATGTCGAATCGTTGTCGGCATACGCACGGCAGTTCCTGGAGCGGATGGACAAACCCGATGTCGATGAGATCATCGGGATCGCACCGGCGATCGCGATCCGTCAGAAAAACACAACAAAGAATCCGCGGTCGACCGTTGCCACCCAGACCGAGATATACGATTATCTCCGGCTTCTTTTTGCACGGGCCGGTACAACGATCTGTCATGTCTGCAGCCGAGAGGTAAAGAAGGACTCGCCCGAATCCGCCGCCACCGAGATACTCGCCGAACTCGAAGGAGGAACGCGATTTTACGTTGTTTTCCCTATCCAGGACGAGCTCTCCCGTCAAATTGTCAAAACTGCAAAGCAGCCGAAGAAATCTAAGGAAAAAACCGACTCTTCACAGCTCACAACCCAAGCTTTTCTGATCTCGCTTTTGCAGCAGGGGTTCTCGCGCCTTTACCGCGCCGGCGAAATGATCGAGCTGCAGAAACCCGAGGATTACCCATTTGACGATTTCGAAAACACATATGTGCTGATTGATCGTTTGAAGGCCGATGCGGACATTCGCCAGAGGTTGGTCGATTCGCTCGAGATCTGTTTTCGTGAAGGGCACGCGGCGATCGCCGAAACGACTGACGGCAAACGCCTAAAATTCTCAGACTCTTTTATTTGCAAATACGACGGCACAAAATACGAAGAGCCCGAGCCGCATCTGTTTAGCTTTAACTCGCCTTTTGGAGCCTGCCCGACCTGCCAGGGTTTTGGCAACACGATCGGCATCGACTACGAACTCGTCATTCCAAATCCGTTAAAGTCACTGAAAGAAGGTGCGATCGAGCCGTTTACACGTCCCCAGCACGCCTGGGCCCAGAAGGAACTCGTTAAATACTGCGCAGCGGCCGCCATCGATATGAAAACGCCATATGCCGATCTGCCTGATTACCAGCAGAACTGCATCATTTATGGCGATGACGGCTGGCGTGGGCTAAAGGGATTTTTCGAATGGCTCGAAACAAAAAAATATAAGCTTCACGTTCGCGTCTTTCTAGCCAAATATCGCGGCTACACTAAATGCCCCGATTGTGGCGGCCAGCGTCTGCGGCAGGCCGCTCGCGATGTTAAGGTCGGCCGTTTATCGCTGCCCGAGATCCTCGAGATGTCGATCAGCGAGGCATATAAATTCTTTCAAGACCTCGAGCTCGACGTCGAGCGTGCCCAGATCGCTGACAAGCTTTTGCTCGAGATCCGGCGGCGGTTAAAATTCCTGGTCGAGGTTGGGCTCGACTATCTTACGCTTAGCCGTCTCGCGGCGACTCTGTCAGGCGGTGAGGCCCAACGGATTCAACTCGCAACTAACCTCGGTTCCCTGCTCGTCGGCACGCTGTACGTCCTCGACGAGCCTAGCATTGGGCTTCATCCGCGTGACAATGCACGGCTGATCAAGATCCTCGAGAATCTCCGCGATATCGGCAACACGGTCATCATTGTCGAGCATGACGAGGATACGATGCGTGCCGCCGACCACATCGTGGATATCGGGCTCCACGCCGGCGAATTCGGCGGTGATCTGGTATTCGCCGGAAACTACGACGAACTGCTGAAAAACGAGATCTCACTGACGGCGAAATACCTGCGCGGTGACGCCGAGATAAAAATTCCGCAGCGGCGCCGGCCGATAACAAAACGATCGATCGAGATTATCGGGGCCCGCGAGCACAACCTGAAAAACGTAACGGTAAAGGTCCCGCTCGATATGCTGGTCGCGGTCACCGGTGTTTCCGGCTCAGGCAAGTCAACCCTTGTGCACGATGTGCTTTACGCTGGGTTGAAGAAGAAACGCGGCGAGTGGAACGCCCACGTCGGCTTTTGCAAAGAGATAACGGGCGCCGATCTGGTCGACGATGTCATACTTGTGGACCAGTCGCCTATCGGCCGTACTCCGCGTTCGAATCCGGTAACGTACATAAAGGCCTACGACGCCATTCGTGAAGTATTTTCATCGTCAAACCACGCCAAAACCAAAGGTTTTAACGCATCGCATTTTTCGTTCAACGTTCCCGGCGGCCGTTGTGAGATCTGCCAGGGATCGGGGATTGTGACAATCGAAATGCAGTTTCTGGCTGACGTCGAGTTGACCTGCGAAGACTGTCGCGGCATGCGATTCAAACAGGAGATCTTGGACGTCAAATACAAGGGAAAGAACATTCACGAGGCTCTTCAGTTGACAGTGCGTGAAGCGATCCTTTTTTTCAAGGATGTAGGCAAACTCGTATCACGTCTTAAGGTCCTCGAAGCCGTGGGCCTTGGATATCTGCGGCTCGGCCAGTCTGCCACAACCCTTTCCGGCGGCGAGGCACAGCGGGTCAAGCTCGCCTCTCATCTCGCTCAAAAGACTACATCAAAGACGCTTTTCATATTTGACGAGCCCACAACCGGCCTGCATTTTGACGATATCAACAAATTGCTCGCGGCTTTTCGCGCGCTAATCGATAACGGCGGGAGCATTCTCGTGATCGAGCATAATATGGATGTCATTAAGACCGCGGATTACGTGATCGACCTCGGCCCCGAAGGCGGCATCGGAGGCGGTGAGATCGTGACTGTCGGAACCCCGGAAGAAGTTGCGGCGGTGCAGCGATCGTTCACTGGCATGTATCTTAAGTCGGCATTCGCTTAGCGAAATTCAAGGTTGGCATATCGGGACGCCTCATTTAGTCGTCTAGTCATCGCCAAATTTCGCTCGCCACTGCGGTGCTATCTGCTCCATGATCTTGCAATCGCAATACCCGCCATTGTTTGTCAGCCATGATGTGATCTTACCGAAATCGAGACGCTGTTCCATCATGAACCGCATGGCGTACTGCAAACTATGATTGCATTCGGATTCGTGCAGTTCGTCCTCGACATGATCGATCAGTTCGCTGATCGTCGCCTGCCCGGCGGGGAGTGTGTCGATAAAAGCCTCTAGTTCCTCACCGCTTAATTGTTCGAGATTCTCGATCTGTCTTTTTTTGAGGATCGCCATAATTTAGAACTAAGTTTCTGACTTCTGAGTTAGAGCGGCCCGTTCGACCTCTTCGCGTTCCCGCTGTTTGATGCCTTCCCGTCCGTCGTAGGAGGCAAATTTCGGCAGAAACAGCGCGGCCCCAATAACCGATATCACACAAAGCACGCCGCCTGAGATCAATGCCGCCTTAACTCCGAACCGCTCGGCCACAAGGCCCATTTTAGCACTGCCGAGCATTGGCCCGGTCAGATAGCTCATCATTTCGATGCTTGCAAGCCGGCCGCGCAGGTAGTTTGGTATAGTCTGGTTCCATATAGAACCCCTAAAGATACCGGATATCATATCAAAGAATCCTGCCGCACCGAGAAAGAGAAGTGCCGGCACGATACTATCTGCCATTCCGAAGAAGATGATCGCAACGCCCCAAAGTACCGCGGCGATCGTAACCATCAAACCGTGTCGGTGTATCTTCTTGGTCCAGCCCGACGTCAGGCTTGCGATCAGGGCACCGGCCGCGATCGCTGCCGGAAAGAATCCGACATACTGGGCGCCATAGATCACCGCCAACGCCGGGTATAGAGCCTGCGGCATCGCAAAGAACATTGCGGCGATATCGATAAAATACGTCCCGACCAGCTCTTGCCGGCTAAAGGCATACTTCCACGCTCGTTTGATCCCCTGCCAGCTTGGCTTTTCGGCGTTATCTGGCGGAGGGACCGCGCTCACCATATACAGGGCAGCGATCGTCGCCGCAAATGTCACCAGGTCAAGCCCGTAAGCGACCGCCGGGTGGAATTGAGTCGCGATAATACCCGCCACCGCCGGGCTGATGATCGCCCCAAAACTCCAGCGGATCGAGTTGAGCGCCATCACGGCAGTCATTAATTCCGCCGGAATGATCTTTTGTATGAACGATTCAAAAGCCGGCCGCTGAATAGCCGCGAGCCCCGCGTGAGCCGCTACGCATACAAACAATATCCATATCCGCGGCTGGGCTAAAAGCGAGTTGATGAGCAGCGTCGCTGAAGCGGCGGCCTGCCCAAATTCGGTCAGCCGCAGCATCCGTCTCTTGTCCAGAAAGTCGGCCATCGCGCCTCCGATAAATGCGAGGAAGACCATCGGGATGAACTCGGCAAGGTAAATATACCCGACCATCGCGCTCGACCCCGTCAACTGGTACATCTGCCACGGCACGACGATAAAGGTCATCATCGAACCGAAAAAAGATACAAGTTGGCCTATGAAAAGCAGCCGGTAATCGCGCGATTCTCTTAGCGGAGAGAGATCAAGGAGCATCTAGCAGATTTTCAGATCAAGCAGCATAGATCTTGAGTTTGAATTCGTCGTTGGCAGTATATATCTCGGGCTTACGGTCGGCAAAACGACCCGATTGCCGCAGGACCATGGGCAATCCGCCGTGGGGTGCGTGGATCCCGTACTCACGCCGGGTGAAAATGGATGCGGTCTGCGGATTGAGCCTCTGCGTGACCCCGTATCGGATCGCCCGAGCGGCCGGCGGAGCAAAGCCGCCAGTACGTCGCGGGTTAATAAACTCGATAGCGTTGTCGTAAATATTTACGCGAGACCGTATGTCGCGAATAGCGAGATCACGGTGCGTAAGCATATTTATGACCGCCTCGACGACCGAATAAAGATGATAATACCCGCGTTCCCGGGCGACCGTGTCGGTAACTAAAGCGAGCTTTTTCTTGCGACGCTCTTTCTCGAGGTCGGTGTATCGCTTTATAAAGGCAATGATGCCTTCGTATTGGGTCAGGAGATTGCCCTTGATCTCAACCGCCTCAATAAGCTGTGCACCGCCGTTCGTGCCGGAATACCTTGCTGCCGTTACATTCGATCTCGGCAACAGTTCCGCAACGCGTTCATTTTTGCCGAACAATTGCAGGGCCGCGACCGTTGGGAAAAACTCGTCCGCCGTACCCACCGCCAACATCAGGTCCTTTCGCAAAAAATCGCTGGTCTGGTAAAGATTGATATTAGGTGCGTTGTCGTCAAAACCACTCGCATACGACCAGAGCAAAGCATCGTCAAAATCCTGCTCGGTTACATTTTGCAGCGGAATATTCTCAAATCCGAGCGGACGTATCTCGTCCAGCCAGTCTGAAAGCTCAAGTCGCGAAACCTCGCGTTTTTCCTCGCCGAGCCTAAGGTAAAACCGGCCGTCGCGGGTCCTGTAAGGCCGGCGTTTGCTATCGATCTCGAGGGCAACTATCCTCTTGCCGCTATCGAAGGCGATAGTGTCGATCAGCGGAATCAGGGGCGGCACGATCTCGTCGCGACAGATCCTGATCAGCTCGGCCTGGACCCATTCGGGATTGCTGACACCCTCGATCCTGAGATGGTCGTTAACGCCAAATATAATAGTTCCGCCGTCAGTATTAGCCAGAGCTACAATTCCCTGGGCTATTTTTTCACTGTTTGAGAGCTTTACCTTTAGCTCGAGATACGTGTCTTCGCCCCCGCGGATCAGACGTAGCAGCTCAGTTCGCGTAGTGGACGGGGCTGACTGGTTTGCAAGATATTCCTGAAAGGACTGTTCGTTCGGTGGGTCAAAACGCTGTGTGTGACGAAATTTTTTTCGCGGCATCAGTGTTTGGCGTCGGGTTTATGTCAGGACGGAGACGCTTACCGCCCGAATGTCACGGAAATGACATTGCTGGAATCGAAATCTACCACTCTATTGAAACACCGAACCGAGGGAATGTAAACAAAAGTGAGATTTTCGGCCCGCAAGTTTGAAGCGTGCGTCTCAATTGATCCGTAGGCCCATCAACCGCGATGAAGATTCTGCGTTCTCGTTGACAACTGCCACCGTTTCATCTATTTACTATCTTAAGACCATAGTGGAAACCGAATTCACAACCGCCTATATTGGGCTCGGCTCAAATCTCGGAGACCGGGCCGGAAATCTGCTGCTAGCTGTTCGCGGGCTTATGGAGGCGAGCTTCGACGTTTGCAAATTGTCGGCGATCTACGAAACGGAACCGTGGCAGATCGACTGTGAGAGCTGGTTTTTGAATATGGTCGCCGAGGTCCGAGTTTCGCATCAGATCAGCCCGAGCCAGATGATGGCAAGACTTATGCGGATCGAGTATCTGCTCGGCCGTGGCGAAAACGCCCGAAAGACCCCGCGGACCGCCGATCTCGACATATTGTTATTCGCCGATGCGGTGATCAAGACCAAGCTGCTGATACTTCCCCATCCACGAATGCACTTGCGAAAATTCGTCCTTTGCCCGATGTCTGAGATTGCTCCGGACGTTATCCACCCCAAGCTGGACCGGACCATTGCCGACTTACTCGCTAATTGTGCGGACCGGACACAGGTCAAACGATGGAATCCCTACAATCGTTCCCATCACGAGAAAATCGCCTAAATCGTTTGGTCGGCAACAATAATGGCTAGACTATCTCGCGCATAGAGGCTAGACTTGATGGAAATTTATGGCATATCTCCAGCCTGATAAACCCGGCAAAGTTTATTTGCCCGCGATCCGGACAGCAAAGGAAAATGGCGAAAAACTAGTCTGCCTCACGGCCTATGATTATCCGACAGCCCGGATCGTCGATGAGGCAGGTGTGGACATGATCCTGGTCGGGGACAGCATCGGGAACGTGATTCACGGCTATGGCAATACGATTCCGGTATCGCTCGATGAGATCACGTCTGCCTGTATCGCCGTAAAACGTGGGACCGAACGGGCAATGGTCATCGCCGATATGCCGTTCGGCACCTATCATGTTAACGAAGACGACAGCGTAAGAAACGCACTTCGCCTGATGAAATACGGCGGGGCCGAAGCTGTAAAACTGGAAGGCGGCCGCAACCGTGTCGAACTCGTTAAACGCCTTGTGAATGAGGAAATACCGGTTGTCGCCCACATCGGGCTGACGCCGCAATCGGTCTATAAAATGGGCGGTTATCGTGTGCAGGGCCGCAGCGCCGAACACGCAAAATTGCTGATCGAGGACGCTAAAATGCTCGAGGACGCCGGAGCATTTGCCGTAGTTCTCGAACTCGTTCCCCGTGAGGTCGCCGCGATAATCACTAGCGAACTGACAATGTCGACGATCGGAATAGGCGCCGGGCTCGAATGCGACATTCAGGTTTTGGTCCTGCATGATCTGGTGGGAATGACCTTTGGCCGGCAGCCTCGCTTTGTCAGGCAATACGCCGACATCAGGAAGGTCATGACCGAGGCCATCCAGGGTTGGACAAATGACGTCAAGACGGGCCAGTATCCCAGCGACGACGAATCATACGGACTAACGGAAGAGACTAAAAAGGAGATCGCCGCGTCCTAGCTGGGCGCGGCTGCCTTTGTAATGGAGATCATCAACCGTAAACAGAGAATGTTCTCGATCTCGCGAAAGCTGAGACGCGAGGCACGGACCGTCGGATTCGTCGCGACAATGGGTTCGCTTCACGAGGGTCACCTTTCCCTGGTAAAGGAAGCCCGTCAAATGTCGGACGTTGTGATCGTTTCGATCTTTGTAAACGCTAAACAGTTCAATAACACCGGGGACCTTGAAGCGTATCCCCGCGACCTGACCGGCGATACGGCTTTGCTGGCAGAATACGAGGTAGATTACGTTTTCGCCCCCGAGCATCATGAGATGTACCCCGAGGGCTTTTCGACATACGTAAACGTCGAGGGATTGTCGGATATTTACGAAGGTGCTTCGCGGCCCGGCCACTTTCGCGGAGTGGCAACGGTGCTAACGATCCTTCTTAGCACGATCCGGCCCGATCATGCATTTTTCGGGCAAAAAGACGCCCAACAGCTCGCGATCATTAAACGAATGACGACCGATCTGGGGCTCGAAACCGAGATAGTGAGCGTGCCGACGGTCAGAGAAGAATCGGGTCTGGCGATGTCGTCGAGGAACGATCTCCTTTCAGACGACTATCGTACAAAGGCCGTAGTCCTCTATGCGGCCCTGAGAGGGGCGCAATCAGCATTTGAGAAAGGTGAACGTAATGCGTCAAACCTTACGCGAATGGTTTCCGAGAGGATCAATGAAGAAGATGCAGCCCGCCTCGATTATGTCGCTGTCGTAGATCGAGAAAGCTTTCAACCTGTTGAAACAATTAGAGATAGAGAAGCTCTGATCATCACAGCGGCCTATTTCGGGAAGGTCCGGCTGATAGATAATGTCATTCTCGATCAAAGGCAGTGATATGGCCTCACATTTGCATCTAACTTATTGAAACAGCCCGCTTTGGTGTTTCCAAAAAAGATATGCGCACTATTAAAAGTTTCATCACATTTCTAAGCTTAACTCTCGCTCTGTTTGTTTCGGCCTCAGCCCAGACAAATCTGACAGCTATTGACGGTACTCGCGTAAACGTCGAGGGCCAGCAGGGCAAAGTCGTTGTTTTGGCAGTCGGCGCGAGTTGGCTGCCGCTTTCGGGTAAGCAGGTGGAATACACCAATGCTCTGGCTAAGAAGTACGCGGGCAGGGATGTTGTTTTTTACTTCATCGCGACGGATTCGACCCGTGCAGGCTCCAAGAATTTTGCATCGGACGAGGCTGTACGAAAATTTGCGTTTGACAATAAGTTGGGTGTGCCAGTCTTGCGTGATTCGGATGGGACATCTATCCTCCGCAAGTTCAAGATCGAGCAAGTTCCGTCCTTCGTCATTCTTGATAAAAATGGCGTGATGGTCGGC
>JBGSXN010000249.1:0-21594 GCA_041751355.1 Pyrinomonadaceae bacterium | reverse complement strand
GCGATTGTCGCGAGCACCCAGTATGGCCGCAAATATCTAAGCAGGCGACGCGCGATCCGCAGATCGTATGTCTTACCGATCTCTTCTTCCTCGTGATATTTGCGGACTTCTTCGGACATAGCGGAAACTTTGATTTTAGGTCCTGCTCACGCGTATCGCAACGCAGCATCGCCGACTACCGTGGCGTCGAGTTTGACCGATTCTCATGGATTCCATACGCTAAGGTTGTGAACCGATTTCTTTCCGACCACAAAGACAATTGGCGGAGGCTCGAGGACCTTTTGACGATGCTCGATGGGAACAGCCTAAAAGGGCTGTCACGGATCGAGGTCCGCGAATTTGGCGAGCTCTATCGCCGAGCCGCGGCTGATCTTGCCATCGCAAGGGCAGAAACACGCGATCCGGCACTGATAAACTACCTGAACAGCCTTGTGATCCGAGCTCATGGCAAGATCTATAGGGCAGACGGTCGCGGGACCGATCTGATCGGAGCTTTTTTCGCTCGCGAGCTGCCCCGGACATTTCGTCGAAATATCGCTTATATGTCGATCGCATTTGGGGTTTTCGCCGGATTCGCGGTTTTCGGGTTTATCGCTACATGGATCAACACGGATTTCACCCATTTTGTGATGCTGTCAGGCATCACGCAAGAGATCACCGCGAACAATCAGTGGTGGCTCTCGCTAAACCAATCAAATCCCGTCGGGGCGAGCCATATATTGTCGAACAACATCCTCGTGACAATGCGCGTATTCGCGATGGGCGCCTTTTTCGGCATAGGTGCCGTGTATGACCTGGCATTCGAGGGAGCTCGTCTCGGCAGTGTATTTGCCGCCTGCTATAAGCTCAATCCTCCTTTCGGTGATGCCCTCGCCACTTTTGTTGTCGGCCACGGCGTGATCGAGCTGTCATGCATTTTTTTCTGCGGCGGTGCGGGAATGATGATCGGTTATTCGATCATCAACCCGGGCGACCTCACGAGAATGCAGGCAGTCAAGAAAAAAGGCTCCGAGGCCGTTAGGATCGTCATAGGCTGTGCCTTTATTTTGGTCACTGCGGGCGTTATCGAAGGTTTCCTGTCGCCCTCAAATATGCCGCCGATCGTTAAGGTTTTGACTGGCGTCGGCACAGGGCTCGCAATGTATACTTACCTTTTCTTTGCCGGACGGGACGCCGCCCCCGAACCTGTTTTTGCATCGGCCTGATCAAAATCGCAGCGTAGATCCTTCATACAGTTTTATAAAATACCGCGTTCTTTCACCCGAAGGTAAGATTCCAGCAGCTTCGGGCCCAAGGTCTGCGTTGTGACATCGAGAGCGAGCCCGCCAAGCGATTCGACAAGCTTTAGGGCCGCTTCCCGATGATGGATTATTTCTTCGGCCGCAGACTGAGTAAAAAGGTCCTTCACATCCGCGGGCGGCCCGCTGACCGAGGCATTTAGGTCGCGGTCACCGATAGTGGCGACCAGGGGCAGGTGGCGGGGCCGCAATAGCCGCAGTGAATTTATCAAATCGCTCGAGCTGTCCTTATCGATCACGTCCGTAAGTATCACAACAAAGGCCCGTTTTTTCAGCGTCGATGCGACAAACTGAAATGCC
This sequence comes from Pyrinomonadaceae bacterium, assembly GCA_041751355.1. Lineage (GTDB taxonomy): Bacteria > Acidobacteriota > Blastocatellia > Pyrinomonadales > Pyrinomonadaceae > OLB17. Next base: position 19,996 of record JBGSXN010000249.1, on the reverse strand, counting down.
CGCGCGTAAGACGGCTCGATCAACTCGGGCTCCATATCATGCAGTGCCTCGAGCACGGCGTCGATATGTTCGACACCTCGCCTGGGCGGAAGGTATTTTCTGACACGTCTGCCGAAGACGACAATTCCGCAATTATCGCCGGCACGGGCACAGGCTGAGATTAGTGCCAGACCGGCGTGTAGAGCGGTATCAAATTTCGTCTCGTTACCGATCCGGCCCGTCATCAGGCGACCGCCGTCGAGAGCGATCATCACGGTCTGGTCGCGCTCGATCTGATATTGCCTGGTAGTCAACTTTGACCGCCTCGCGGTCGCGGTCCACGAAATATGCCGCAGCTCGTCGCCGCGGACGTAATCACGCATCGATTCGAACTCGCGGCCCTCGCCGCGTCTGATCGCACGCCGCTGAATCGCCAAAAATGACTTGGCTCCCAGAGCCTTTAGCTCCATCTCGCGGGCCCGTCGCATATTTGGATAGACCTTTACTGCCTGGGGCTCGCCCAGCTGCGTCTGGCACCAGACGAGCCCGAACCGGGAAAGATACCGTATGACCGTCCGTCCAAATCCATACCGGCCCCGGTTAGGCGGGGTCAGGTGATAATAAAATTCCGCCGTGCCCTGGCCACCGATAGTGAAGGACGCCTCGCGAGAATCCTCGAGCAACATTTCGGAGGGATATTCGTCTTTCAGCCGTAACTTAAAAGTGTGGGCCGTGGGGTTATCGATGAGTATTCTGACCCGGGTTCGTTCGCCAATTGCGAACCGTCCGGAAAACTCGCGTGCGAGGCCGAACCCATCCAATAAACGCCGGCTCGCAAAATAGTCTGCGATCGCCGCGACGATAAGCAGCGCATCATACGCAAGAACAACGTAACCGAGCGCCGGCAAGGTCCACGAAAGTGATAGCGGTACCACGCCGAAGGCAAGAAGGACATAAAATTTGCCGGAAAAAACAAAACCCATAGATCGAGCGATTATAGCAGTGCGGCGGTAAAGTGTATTGCAAATTCAGAAAGCTTGTGGTTCATTATATTCAACAATGGGCATGCTGCAGATCAACGGACATCGAATTCCCACCCGTCGCGAAGCGGCGATCTTCCGAGCAAAAAGCACATTGCTAAAGATCCGGCGGGCATATCAGGACGCCGTTAACCCCGAGGTCAAGACATTTACAAAAGCACAGGCGAAGAACGACGATCCCGTGATCGCCGAATCAAAGACCCTTTTATGGACGGGAACCGAGCCTGAGGATGTGCTCCTCAACGCCGGAAAGATACAGAATCTGCGGATTGCCGTGGCTAAGGTAGATGGGGTAGAGATCGCTGCCGGAGAGACTTTTAGTTTCTGGAAGCAGATCGGCCGAGCAAGTCGATCTCGCGGGTTCGTGCGTGGCCGTGAGATCCGCGAGGGATGCATCATTCCGACTATCGGCGGAGGCCTCTGCCAATTGTCCAATTCGCTTTACGACTCAGCATTAAAGGCAAATTTCGAGATCATCGAACGGCACCGTCATACGCAGGTCGTGCCCGGATCGCTTGCAGAGCAGGGCCGCGATGCCACAGTTTATTGGAATTACCTCGACCTGCGGTTTAGATCGGCCGAAGCATTCAGAATCGAAGCCACTTTAGATAGTGAACACCTTACCGTGCGATTTCGCGGGCGAAAGCCGCAGGTCAAACCGCTTCACCAGATCGGCCGTTCGAGTACGAGTAAGGGCCAGGTAAATAGTTGTACGACATGTGGGATGGATGACTGTTTTCGGTCTCAAAAGACTGCGCCAGTTGCGGGAATTCACAAAACCGCCTATCTGGTTGACGAGTTCTCCCCGGAATTTGATGAGTATATTCAGGCTTGCCGAAGTAGATACGACATACTCGTCCTGCCGATCGATGGACGCCGCTTTCGAAAGTCAAACTACGCCTGGAGCACCAAGGGCTTTGAAAAGATCGCTCAGAGCCGAAGCGTGACTGCACTGCGGGCTTACCGCTCTCGTCAACTCTCTCAACAGGGGGCGGACCGCCAAAGAAATTTACTCTCGATGAACGAAAAGCTGGCCGAGAGTTTTGCTAGAGAACTAAAATTCGACGTGCTGCACGTTGTTGTACAGCAGAATCTGCTCCCGTTCCTGTGGCGGGGAGGGTATCTCGGCGGGCGCACTTTCGATGTTCTGATGACAGCCTTGCCGATGGCGGACATCCAGAAAAGATTAGATCTTGCGCATTCGCTTCATCCGGAAAGCGAGACCCTCGCCGACTTTCGTGCCGACCCGGCACTAGTTAATGCGGAAACCGAAGCTCTCGCAAATGCACGATGGATCATAACGGCACATACGGCGATCGCCGCGGGGTTTGAAGATCGGGCCGAAGTGTTGGAGTGGAAAAAGCCGGATGTCAGGACGATCGAAAAGCGGTCATTAAGTAAACCGCGAATAGTTTTTCCGGCATCGACTGTGGGCAGAAAAGGCTGCTATGAACTTCGCGAGGCTCTTACAGAGTTGCACGCGAAACTCATTACTCTCGGCCCGTATATCGAGGGGTCTGATTTCTGGGAAGGGTTCGATGTGGAAAGCGGAGATGATGACTGGATGAGTCATGCAGACCTTGTCGTACTGCCGGCCTTCGCTGAAAACCGTCCCCGGAGATTGTTGGCCGCTGCGGCAGCGGGCATTCCCGTGATTGCATCCAGAGCCTGTGGGGTAGATCAGATCAGCGGAATTGAAACCGTCGAAGCCGGTGATCCGAGGATGCTTAGGGATATGATCGTAAAATGCCTCGACAGATCGCCGGCTGCGTCATGACCATCCAAAATATTGTAGCCTCATACAACTTATTCTCTAGCTGACGGCTCAAAGTCACAGATGTCCGACCCGCTGAAAATGGTGATCGTGAAAGCGATCATTTTGTTCACAGTTTTATTCCTGCTTTGCGCTCCACTGTTTGCTCAGGGTGAGCCGCAGGCTGCATCTACCGGCATCGAGGAAGTTTACCTTGCAAAGGATGATGGAAAGGGAAAAGCCGGTGAACAGGTCATGGAGTTTAGGGTGACCGATGTCCCGATCTACTGTGTCATACTGCTCGAATCGAATGCCGCGACCGTTATAAAGATGAATTTCGTCGCCGTAGCCGTGTCTGGAGTAAAGCCCGAAACAAAGGTCGTGACCGCAACCTACACAACTAAGGAAGGCCAGAATCGGGTTAATTTTACAGGCCGCCCCGATGGCAGGTGGACCGCCGGTAAATATCGCGTCGACCTTTTTTTGAATGGCAAATTGGTCAAGAACGTCGAGTTTATGATCAGAGGAACCGCCAATACTATGGAGGCCAACTTCCTGCAACCTGCCGCCCCGGCCGTCAAGCCAAGACCTAAAGGCCGGCGTACCAAACCATGAAAACAAACATGCCCGGACGATCTGCCCGGGCATTTTTCTGGATTAAGTCATAATTACCAGCGGTTCGAACTGCCGCCGTAGTTGCCGCCGCCGCCGCCGTAACCACCACTGCCGCCGCCGTAGTTGCTTCGGCCACCGCCGCGTCCACCACGATCTTCACGGGGCTTTGCCTCGTTGACCTTGAGTTCACGGCCGCTGACCTCTTGTCCGTTGAGCTCGGCTATTGCCTTTTCGCCATCTTCCTGCGTTGCCATTTCGACGAAACCGAATCCGCGCGAACGGCCGGTCTCACGGTCCTCGACGACCGTAGCTGATTCAACGGTGCCGATCCCTGCAAACAGTTCTTCTAATTCCTGACTTGATGTCTGAAAAGAGAGATTACCAACATAAAGTTTCATTGCCATAACTAAATAATTTACCTTTTCCCGATGGGAACCAAGAGAAGTATCGAAATCGGATCGAAGCTTAAAAGAAACGGTCTGCTTTTAAGAAATCCGGGCTTCGCGGGGCTCGAGAATGAGCTACTTCATCGACCTCATAACAACCAACCCTCGAACTTCCAGACGCCTTCGAATATACCAGTTATCGGGGCACACCACCGTTGATGCGCGAGAGCAGGATTAACAAAAAACATTTTGCACGCTCGACGTTTCATATGCAAGCGAAAAACGTCCGCGTAATGAGGCTTTTCTTATCCTGCTTAGGCTGCCGACTTGCCAGTGATAGCGATAATTTCTTCGATCTTGTTTAGCGCCGCTTCCTCCCCAAGCCTGATGAGTTCAACACCCCGTTTTATCTGGTCCGGACGGATATGGGCAATGGCGGGCTCTATCATCAGGTCACAGCGTCGCCCCTGGTCTGTCGACGAAGATCCGATCAGCGTCATCGCTGACCGTATCGCTATTCCCAAGCCCGTTCTCGGCACCGAATTATGCGCAGACCCGCATTTTAAGAGATCGATCGCGATCACAATGTCCGCACCCATTGCCCTGACCGCATCGACGGGCAGGACGGATGTGATACCGCCGTCTACCAACAGGCGGTCTCCGTACATCACCGGTGCGAAGACACCCGGCACGGCGCAGCTCGCCCTGATCGCGTTTATCAGATCGCCGCTGTCCTTCACTATGAATTCCTCGCCGTTTACGAGGTCATATGTGACGACAGCAAAAGGGATCGTGAGATCCTCAAACGTCCTGACCGGCAGTTCACGCTGCAGCATTTTACCCATCGGGGCCGAGGACAGCAGGCCGCTGAATGCAAATGACGGCCGTAGGGTGTTAAGCCAGCCGACCTTTCGGGCCATCGCCTCGATCTCGTTGGGCGTCATCCCCGCCGCCAGTGCGCCCCCGACAATAGAACCGGCCGATGTGCCGGCGATCATATCGAATTCGATGTTATGAGCGGCGAGGACTTTCAGGACACCGACGTGGGCAAAGCCCCGTGCGCCGCCGCCCGAGAGTGCCAGTCCAATCTTTCGTCTCGTCATAAGATGAAATTGATTTTAACTATTGTTTATGAAAAACTTAAGGCGCCAGCGATGACCCCTCACGAATCATTTTCGTTTCCCAGAGAACAAACAGCCGCCGACTTTGCAGCGGGCGAGTCTGCCTGTCCGGTTTGCTCGCGGGTAATGAGGGACGACGGTGCTTCGCTGGGGGCAATGCCCGGCGATCTGCAGATGCTGATCAGGGCCAATGCTCCGGACCGCGGAGAGATGCATGTGGTTTGCGGCCGCTGTTACAGGCTGTTTTTGCGTGCAAAGGACCAGATCATTACCGAAGCGGCGGTGCAAAAGGACGGCTCACATGTACTGTCGACGCCGCTACGCCTGGATGCGGACGAAAGGTTTACCGGAAAGGGCGTAACGATCGCCTTTCTGGACTCAGGATTTTACCCGCACGCCGATCTGACCACGCCGGAAAACCGAATCGTCGCATATCGCAATCTGCTGGACGAGGAAGGGGCAATGGAGTCGTTGTTTCAGCCCGACGTCGCCAGTTGGCACGGGATGATGACCTCCGTTGTGGCGGCCGGGAACGGCGCGCTTTCAAACGGCTTTTATCGCGGCATCGCTCCCGACGCAAATGTCGCCCTTGTAAAGCTGGCTCGTACGGGCCGGATCACCGACCAAAACATCCAGGACGGACTCGAATGGGTTTTGGGGAACCGCGACAAATACGGCATTCGCATCGTCAATATCTCGGCCGGCGGCGATGACGAGCAGAGCTATATTCACGACCCGCTGTCGCAGACCGTCGAAAGGTGCACAGCGGCGGGAATAGTCGTGATCTGTGCCGTAGGCAACGCGGGCCATCTGCCCGGCCATCCTGTAATGCCGCCGGCTAGCGCCCCATCGTCAATCGCGGTCGGGGGCCTTGACGATAATAATTCGCTCAATCGTGCCCGTCGCGGAATGTACCGATCTTCGTATGGCCCGACGGTCGACGGACTGCAAAAACCTGAGATCATTGCCTCGTCGATCTGGGTACCTGCCCCGATTTTGCCGAATACTCCGACAGCCCAGCAGGCGGGCCTGCTCGAGACGCTGGATCAAAGCGATGACGAACTGCTGCATGCATTAATCAGCAATAACAGTGGTGTCGACCCGGATCTCGATGCCGCACTAGACCGGCCGGTCCACACCATCCGCCAAATAATCACGCTCAAGATCGATCGTGAAAATGTCATTTCAAAACACTATAAATATGTTGATGGGACCTCGTTTTCGGCTCCGATCGTATCATCGGTCGCGGCTCAGATGATCGAGGCAAACCCCGGCCTGACGCCCTCCGAGATCAAAAAGATCCTGATATCTTCTGCGGAACGCTTGCCTCACTACGAGGTAGATCGACAGGGATGGGGTGTAATAGATCCGCGGCGTGCGGTCGAGATGGCGATGGGTGGTGGGCAGTAAGCAGTAAACAGTGAGCAGTAAGCAGTAAGCAATGAGCGACGTGCATCAGGCGTTTCTGGAAAACGCCTGAATGGGTCATTGTTGTCAGTTTTAGTTGCCGGAGGGGGAATTCGCGTTTAGTGCCGGGGGACGCGGACCGGTCCGAGGCGTTGGTGTTGTCGGCAAATTAGCGGGCGTGCGGGGCGGCGGCGTAGCTATCGGCGACGGTCGTGGTGTCGGCGTGCGTTCCGGCGTTGGGCTTTCTTCCGGCCTCGGCGTCGGTGTCGCCGTCGGGGTTTGCCGCGGGGTTGGTGAAGGTGACGGGGTCGGTGTGCGCAGGTTGAGGTTCAGATTCGTATCGCCGCCGTTCCCGCTGTTGAAATTACCGTTTGTATCAAAGTTGAAATTCGAATCGAACCCTAGATTAGTATTCAGATTTGTATTCTGATTCGCGAGAATGTTGGCGTTCAGATTTACATTTACATTGCCGTTCGAATCGCCCCGAAGCAGCCAGAATAAGGCCGCACCAAAGCCCAGCAGCGTCAGGGTCCCGATGATCGTCAATACAACGGTTTTTGCCGTATTCTGCGACGGCGGAGGCGGATAATATGTGGACGGTGTCGTACGGGGGCGAACAGATTGGGTCTCAGTGTGGGTCGTAGGTATCACGATCCGGCCCGATAGATCCTCGTCATCGATCGGTGCGGTTGCCGCGGGTGACGATTTACGGCGAATGACCGTATCTTCACCCAGATCGGCTGTCAGGTCGGAAGTTTCATCGCTTGCCTCGCTTGGCAGTGCGGTAAAATTAGGCTGAGTTTCGTCGACCAGCGGAGTACCGTCTTTAGTACAAAAACGAATTATCTCTTCGTCGTAACGCTCTTCACAGATCGGACAATATTTCATAGTTTTACGAGGTTGGCGATTCTGCCGGAGCCTGTGTGTCGGAATATTTTAACACGATTACGCGGAGACCAAACAAAGCGAAAGCATGGGAACGGGTCCCGCTGCCCTAGTTAAGGTATTCTTCCGAATGTGTCGATCCGGCTTCGTCGAGAGGAAAGGCTGTGATCTCTTCTTCCAGATTCCAGACCTCAAACAGGGCCGCCGGGCATTCGGTGACGAATCGTGACGGTTTTTGCAGCACGGTCTGCCGATTGTAATCGGTGATGATCAACGGGTATGTCAGATACAACTCGTCTTTGGCTCGCGTCAATGCGACGTACCAGAGGCGACGTTCTTCCTCTTCGCTCTCGATCTCGCGGAGCGAACGCGGGCTGGGAAATTTGCCTTCGGCGGCCCAGATGATAAATACGGCTTTCCATTCGAGGCCCTTTGCCTGATGAACGCTTGTCAGGGTGAGCAGCTCGTCCTCTTCGCCGGCTGAGACGACCTCTTCGCCGACGAGCGGCTGCGGTTCTTTGAACCGTTCGGTCGAGAGCAAGGCAAGCTCGGATAGAAAATCTTCGGTCGATGTATATCGGTTGGCAAACGACGCGAGGCCTTTCAGATCTTCCAACCGGGCCTCGGCATTTTCGTAATTCTCCTGCAGATAGCGCTCGTAACCGTTATTCATCACGATCTCGATCTGTTTTGCTGGGTTATTCCGATTCTCGTCGACGACCAGCATTTCGAGGAGCTTGACGAAGGATTGCCACGACACTTTGTCACGAAGTCGGCCGAGCGAATCTGACTGGAGGGCAAGCATCCCTGCTTGCCAATCGCTAGCTGCGGGCGCGCTAGAAGGCTCGACGATTGCTATATCATCTGAAATTACCGTACCGTTTGCACCAGGCGTTTCTTCGGGCTTCGCCCGCATGGCAAGCAGGGATGCTTGCTCTCCAATCGACTCGTAGATCCGATTCGCGGTCTTGTTGCCGACGCCGGGAATCATTTTGAGAATTCGTTTCCACGCCAGCTCGTCCCGCGGGTTGACGATGATTCGCAAGTAGGAAATGACATCCTTGATATGCGCCTGCTCGAAGAATCGCACGCCTGACTGAACGCGATAGGGAATATTTCGCCTCGTCAACTCAAGCTGCAGCTCGATCGAATGATAATGCGAGCGGTACATCACGGCGATGTCCTCGAGATTGGTGCCCTCATCACGCAGCTCCAATATTCGGGAGGCGACAAATGCCGACTGCTGATCGACATCGGAGCAGGGAACTAAGGCGGGTTTAAAATCACGCGATTGCCGAACTGCGGTGAGCATCTTTGGAAACTGCTTGCGGTTATTTGCGATCGATGTGTTGGCGAGGCCGAGGATCTCGGGCGTCGAGCGGTAGTTGGTTTCCAGCTTATATAGGGCGGCCTCGGGGTAACGCTTTGGAAATTCGTAGATGTTTGTAAATTCAGCGCCGCGCCAGGCAAAGATCGACTGGGCGTCATCGCCGACCACCATCACGTTGCGGTGCTTTACCGCCAGCAGATCGATGATCTCGGCCTGAAGGCGGTTTGTGTCCTGGTATTCATCGACCAGAATATGCTGAAACTGCTCGGCGTAGAGGTCGGCGATCTCGCTTTTTTCAACCAGCAGGCGTTTGACGTTCAGCAGCAGATCATCGTAATCCATTACGTTCCGCTCCTGCTTACGGGATTGATAGACTGAATCGACCCGCTTGATCTGGGCGGTCAGCAGTTCGAAATACGGGTACTTGCCCGCGATGACATTCTCGATCGGCAGATCGGTATTATTTGCGTACGAGATGATCGACTGAACGATCTCTGCTTTTGGAAAGCGCTGCTTTTTGGTATCGATCGCTGCCTCGTCGATGCAGACGTTTATCAGGTCGCGGGCGTCCTCGCTGTCGAGGATCGAATAACCGGAATCAAATCCAATGCTCACGGCGTGCCGCCGCAGAATAAGGTTCGCCACGCGGTGAAAGGTTCCGCCCCAGACGCGATGGACGTTCTGGCTGCCGGTTAGCGTTTCGACCCGGCGAAGCATTTCGCGTGCGGCCCGATTAGTAAAGGTTGCGAGCAGTATCCGCTGCGGCGAAACGCCCTGCTCGATCAAGTAGGCCACGCGATACGTTATTGCCCGCGTTTTACCAGTCCCGGCACCCGCGACGACGAGCGCTGGCTGCGGGTTTGCGGTCACAACACGAAACTGCTCTTCGTTCAACTCGGACCTATAACGTGTCAGCCGGTCGGGCAGGGAAGATTTGTCGCGCTTTACTACGTACTTTTTCATCTGTGAAACATGATGTTATCACAGGCGTCGGTTGAGGCGTATTTTAGAGACGCAGCGGACTTATTTTCCGAGATCCGCTAATAACGCCTTGACGGCCGCATCGAGCTGGGAATCCCGCCCGGTATATGTCTCGCCGATCGGTCGCGTGACCGCAATATCAACAGGTCGCGGATTGAGTTCCATGTTTTGCCCCCTGTTATCGGTTATACGCTGGCGCGGCAGCCGCACGGACGTGCCGTCAAAGATCGTGGCGTTCCAAGTAAAGATGATCCATCCAGATGTGGGTTCGCCGACGACCTTGCCGAGCTTTAATTCGCGATAGCCCTCAGTAAGATCCTCGGCGTCAGATAGCGAGTGCTGATTTGTGACAAGAACGGTCGGGCGTTCGAGCGCTCGCTGGCCGAGATTTGCCCGGCCAGGTACAGTCCACCTGCCGCGTTCGGTCATATTGAGATATCCGCGCCGGGCGAGGACATCGATAACGTACGGATTAATAAACCCGCCATTATTATTGCGTATATCTATTACCACACCGTCTCTGCCCTGATTTTGCACGTCGAGATCGACATAAAGCTGAGCGAGGCTGCCCGTGCCCATATCGGGCAGATGAACGTAACCGAGCCGGCCGCCGCTGGTTCGTTCTACATACGCGCGATTTGTTTCGACCCATTGCCGGTAAAGCAGATTTCGCTCGGTGTTTGTGGTGACGGGCCTGACAACGACCTCGCGTTGGCCGGTGCCGTCGGATGCCGAGGCGAAAGTCAGCTCGGTGCGGCGATTGACTTTGTTTTCGAGCAGTTCGTCGATATTAGTCGTACCGGTTATAGGTGCTCCGTCAACCCGCGTGAGATAGTCGCCGATCTTTACGTTACGGGTAATGTCGACAGGTCCCAGGGCGATGATCTCGGTCACCTTAAGCCTGCCGTTCGCCTCGAACTCCGCTCGGTCAAATCGCAGGCCAAGCTTGCCGATCGGTGCGGCGGTAAAACCCGACGGGCCGCCCACGCCGAGGTGCGATGCATTTAGCTCGCCGACCATCAGCAGCATTATACGCCGGACCTCATCGAGATTTTTCGCCTCGGCGATGTAGGGTTCAAATCTACGGCCCGCAGCTTCCCAGTCGACGCCGTGAAACTTGTCATCATAAAAATGGTTGCTAAGGTACCGCCAGCCTGTTTAAAGATCTCCATCTTTTCACGGCCGAAATTGACGTTCATTTCGAGCGTGAGAGCGAGCGGTTTTGTATCTCGACGGTCGAGATTGGCGATCATCACGCGACCGCCCTCGATGTAATAGACCTCTTTAGAGTCTGGGGAGAACTGGGTGGCGAACTTCCCGCCTGAGGTCGATGTGATCTGGCGCGGAGTAGTATCGGTCGCGAGTTCATCGAGCGAAACGGTATATAAATTAAATTGCCCCTCTGAGCTTGCTGAAACGAGAAGCGTCTTGCCGTCAGGACTGATCGCCTGCGAGCCAACATCGAGGCCGATCGGCAATAAGCGAAGTCTCGAACGGATCTGCTCGAAAACAATTTCAGTCCGCTTGTCTTCTTTTTTCTCGGGGCTGGCAGTCGGCGAAGGCTGTGGTACCGGTGTCGGCGTCGGGCTCGGCGTCACGCCCGGCTGGGGCAGTTGCTGCGGATTCTCCTGCCGGAACAGATCACGGAACTGATCCTCGCGAAACTTCGGCGTTTTAAGCGTCAGGTCTACCCGTGCAACCGCAGTATTTTCGGTCCGCTGATTTGTATCGAAGAGGATGTATTCGCCATCCGGGCTCCATGACAGAGTGCCGCTGTTGGAGTTGGCAATAAAGCTTAAGGGTCGGGTCGCGCCGCCTGCGGCCGGGACGGCAAACACATTGGTATACGACCGTTGTTCCGGCGAATTGGTCAAGTAGGCGACCCATCGGTTGTCCGGTGACCATGCTATGGTGCGCGAGCCAATGAGCGGGGGCGAATCCGTATGAAAATTGGCGATCTCACGCTCGTTTTTGGCGGCGATGTCATAGACCATTAACGACAGAGAGTTTCTGATAAAGGCGATGCTTTTTCCGTCGGGCGAGAAGACAGGTGAATAGTCATTTCCACGGGACGTGAGCTGCGTCTCGCCTAAGGTCCCAAAATCGTATTGAAAAAGCTGCATCGTGCCGTTTCGCTCTGAGGCATAAACGACCGACCTGCTGTCAGTGGCCCAGGCAACGTACGATTCCGGGGCCTCTGTCGTGGTGACTCGGACCGCCTCACCGCCATCCTTAGCGGATGCGGCGAATACCTCACCCCGCGAGATCAACGCAACCTTTTTGCCGTCCGGCGAGAGGGCAAGCTCGCGGATCTGGGTCGAGAGATTTACGCGGTCGGCTATAGGCCCGTACGCAGTGCCGCGCAGCGAAATAGGGACCGGCCCGCCTTTTCCGCTATCGGTGTTGATCTTCCAGATCTTGAGATCACGTTCAAATGCGATGTGCTTGCCGTCATGCGAGATGCTCGCCCATAAGACGCGGCCGCTGTTGAAATTTGTTAATTGTTTCGCCGTGCCGCCGACGTTTTGGACCCAAATATTTTCGTGCCCGGAACGGTCGGACATAAAAAATAGGCGCTGGCCGTTCGGGTGCCACATCGGCCAAAGCTGCTTTGCACCTCGGGGGCTCAACTGTTCGTAAGAATCTCCCTTTTTCAGCCATATTTCGCTTTCGTCCAGGTGCGACCTGCCCTTTCGCCACCACTGTCCGTTGGCGATGCCGCGTGCCGAAAACGCGATGCTCGAGCCATCGGGTGACGGGGCGGCAAAATACTCACTAGTGTATCGGTCGGCCGTCACCTGCATCGGAGTGCCGCCGGTCGCGGCGACCCTGTAGATATCGCCCAGCCCAATGTCGCGGCTCGAAGACGTGAAATAAAGCCACTTACCGTCACGAGACCACGCATCGAGCATATCGCTGGCATCGTCGTAAGTGATTCTGGAAAGTGTTCCCGAACGCAGATCGAGGACGTAGATGTCGCCGGCTCCGGTTCGGTTAGAAACAAAAGCCAGCCGGCTGCCGTCGGGCGAATACATCGGCCGAGATTCTGTCGCCTGGTGCGAAACCAGCAGATGGGCGGTCCCGCCGTCGGCCGGCACGGCCCAAATGTCGCCCCCGGAGACAAAGGCAATTTCCTTTCCGTCGGGTGAAAACGATGGTTCGGTCATGTATGGGGCAGGCTGGGCAAACAAAGTCCCGGCAAAAACGAGCACTAAAATGCCTACAGAGATCAATAAAGAGATAGGGCTCATAGGTTTGTACTTTATTACAGAACGATTATACGCAGGTCGGCCCGCGCGGGTTCATTTTCTGAATGGTCAGAGAATAACACACCATCGGGTACATTTCGGATTTAGAAAATAGTCAGTTTGTACGGGCAGGGAATCGCTTTATTTCGGCTGGAACCGGTATGACCTTGAAGTCAGCGTTACTGGTTTCGCGCCCGGGTATTACCTTTATGGTCAGTGAGCGTTCCGCTGAGAGTGTTTTTTCGGGTAACGTCTTTTCGTCTATAAGGACGATATGTTCACCGGGCGGCAGGTCGGTGATCACAAATCTGCCATCGGCATCGGTCAATGTATCTCGTCCGCCGGACGTCAATACACGAACATCGGCGAGCGGTGATTCGCCCTCGTCGAAGATCCCGTTCTCATTCTCGTCATGCCAGACCTGGCCCGCGATGCGGCCGGTCCTGACCAGCCGGAAATCAATTGTCGAACTTGCACCGGGCAGTAGATTCGTTTCGAGGGACGCTTCACTAAGCAGTGTGAGATCGGCCCGAACTGAAAGCAGATCGAGATAGACCTTATGGTCGCCGGCTGTGACCGATTCGAAACTGTAGAGTCCTGTTTCGTCCGTGACAACATATCTGTTGCCGTCGACCCGTATCTTTACATTTGCCTGCGGTTTGTCGACGCCTTCATCAAATCGCCCGTTGAGGTCGATGTCCTGGTAAACGCGTCCTGACACACGGCCGTAGGAGTTCATGTACGAGGCGTGCGAACCTAGAAATACCTCGCCCTCGCGCTTTTTGAACAGCGTGCCTCTAAGGCTCAGCATCACCGTTGGGCTGTTATTAGAATGGTAGTAATTTACCTGCAGCGAGGATTGCCGCGGCAGTTTTATGGATGCCGATACCTTGTTATAGAGTTTCGTACGCGAGTCCTGGTGGTTATAACCCATGCCCGCACTAAAATTGAGCTTGCTCTTTAGAAAACTTGTAGAACGCCAATCAATAAGGCCGCTAAACCTCCCGCCGCTTCCTATACCTTGAGAAACGTCGATCGAGTTTGAATCGTTCAACGAGATGGTCGCACCGAGGTGCCCGTTAACACTCGATGTATTCGACGTTTTGATTCGAGTGCCGTTCAGATAGAGGCGAAACCGTGAGAATTCCTTCGATGCGTTCAATATCGTAAATGCCGAACGGTTTAATGATGAGCTGCTCTCGGTGTGGGAAACGTACACCCGCGGCAAAGCACTGCTCGGAGTCAGTGCGAAAGCACCTGTTGCATAGCGGCTGTTTTGCAATGGATCGCCTGGCCGGCTCATCGAGCTTGCGTTAAACGAGGTCGAGAACCATTTAGCAGGCGACCATGTTAAGCCAGCGGCTTTAAGGTCCACAGGTTCGCGGACGCCTATTTGTGGGCTAAGAAAATTGCGGCCGATATGGGCTATGCGTCCGTGAAAAGCCAGATCGTCAGTTGTCTGGAAAGTGCCCGCTATGTCGATCGCCACGGCCGACCTGCTGAAGGCCGACCCGTAGGCATCATGGCCGCTGAATCGACCGAGAACCGCGTCGCCCCGTATTTTGAACCGGGAGGTACTATAGTTGATCGCTCCCGTACCGAGACTGCCTTGCCGACCCTCGCTGCTAAACCTCATCAGTCCTGCTGAATAATACCAGGGATCGTTGCCGTCTCGTTCGGCGATGTCGGTCGACGCGGATATTCCCAATATGGTCGTATCGTATTTCAGACCCCGGTAACGATGTTCGACAAAGTCGGTCTCGAATGTCTGAGGTAGAAAAACACCGGAATATGAACGTCCGGCGAATGACGTTACGATCATCTTTCCGGCCGGAACGATCACAGAAGCCCCGCGAACGTTGGTGGATAAAAACTGCAGGTCGGCTCCAGTGCCAAAATCGCCGGCGATATACCGCTGCCCGTTTGGCCTCTCAAGATTAAAGCTTGTGTTTCGAATAGAAAATTTCTGAAGCGAGGTGCTACTCGAGCTGGATGACAGTCTGAATCGCCCGTCTCCGATACGGCCCGATGCGTTGACGACCAGGTTTTGCGATGTTGCCGACGAATAACGGTTAAGGCCGTACTCATAGTCGATCTGGTAAAGATCTGCCTTGCTCCTATTATTCACGTGTGTAATATCTTGTGGAGCGTGTGCGCCGCGAATGACAGTGACAACGGTCTTAATGTCGTCAAATCGAATGGATGCGTCGAAGAAAACTGCGGCGATCTCGATGGGGAGCAGAAACTCGTCGTTATTTGGTGGAAAGATGATCTCGCCCGTATTTGAAACGCTGAGTACATTTGCCCCATTCTCGATCACCCGACCTTCGCCGGCAAGGAATTCGGCCCGGTCCCCGTTCTGCCGTCGTACCGAGATCGAACGTCTGGCAGGGTCAAACTCAAGGGTGTCTCCAAGGGCGCGGGCGACCGCAGCGGCCGGTATAAGAATTCGGCTGTCCCGGCGATGAGCTGCTGAGTTGGGCCCTGATAGCGGCCGTCCGTTAACCGAGATCTCCGCGAACCTTATTTGCCCATTCGATCTAGCCGGCTCCGACGGCGCCGCTCGATTATCGCCGGCCAGTGCCGGGATTATGCCGACGTTCACGAGAGCGATCGCCACAATGATCTTGAAGATAAGACGCATTTTTGAACGGGAGTAGGGCTGGAAACGGCGGGAAAGGTTAAGGTCTGGCCTGCGATCGTGGGGCAGCGGCGACCTGAGATGCGGATTCGACTATGAGATCGGTTACACCCTCGGCAACTTTCTGACCGTCCTGAAAATCGACGCGGTATTTCACAGTGTAGGTCCCGGGCGCTAGAGCTTTTTCTATTCGGATCGGGCGTTTTAGCTCACTGCCTGCGAGAACCGGGAGAGGGTCCAATTCGTCCACATTTGCGACGAGCTTGCCTTCGGAGTCAACTACTTTCACGGATGCCTGGGGCCGGACCATGCTATTTCCTTCGTTTTTTAAAGTAGGCGAGATGAGAATCTCGTTAGAGCTTGACTCGGCGTAAAGTTCCTCAATACTTCCACGTTTGGTGAGGCCCGGCACCTTGATATAGAAGACTGTCGCCATACGGTAACGCACTATCATCGTTCGGGAACCGGTCTGTTCGTGCTTGATCGTATCGGGCCGCTGTTCGAAGGTGAGGGCTGCCAGGTGATCACCGGGCTTGGCCTCGGCAGGCACAGATATCGTTACACGGATCTGATGAATACTGCCGGGTAGGACGGAAGTTTCGCCCGGGCTGTAAACAATCCAGGAACTCGCGGAGTCTCGGCGGGTATTCGCAGAAAAATATTCCACCTGGCCGCCCTTTGTCATCGTCCAATCGCTGAGAGAAGTTACTATACGAGTAGCCTGGTTGGAGTTCGATGGCGAACGGTAATCGAGATTAACGACTACTGTTGTTTCGGTACCGGGCTTCATTTCAAGTTCGAAGCGGGCCGGGGAAAGCGCTATCGACCCGCCCTGATCCGGTTGATGCGAACTTGAATCCTGGGCGGCAGTCGAGAAAGTAAAGAAAATAACAAATAGCAGTATTATGGCTGGATTGTTCATATTTTTAGCGGTGATGGTCGCTTTTAACAGGGCACATTAGGACCGGCTGAGATCGTGAACGTTATGGTCCCGCTCGATGATCCAGCGGCGAAGAATTGTGGAGTTACGGCCAGTATGGCGTCAAAGGCGTAGCCTTTATTCTCTTGTCGGTTGGGGCTGGAATTGTTAGATAGCCGCGGCCCCGTAAGGAGGGTGGTCGATAAAACGATATTACTCAATGCCGAGGGATAAGCTGCACGCCCGGCGGCGTTGATCGTTATATTAGAAGCGGGATCGTTATGGAACGGCGAATAGAAAATATGACTACTGTTAATACAATTTGCCGCCTGGTTTCCGAGAGGGCGAAAGTTATTGACGCCGAACCCTATGTCAGACGGCTGAAGTGATTGTGGGTTTGCGTTTACGAGCCCCGAAACTTGAGCGGTCACTCGATACGGCTGGGTGCTCCGGATCGCGATCGGCACAACAACCTTGACGACGCTGCTGGCGTTCATCGGCGACAACTCACCAAAATTCACAGTTACTACAAGGTCATCCAAAGTACTCGAACTCCCCGTAACTGAGCCGGTGGGTGCCCCTGTTATCGTTGGCTGTCCACCGCTGGCAATATCGAAGGTTTGGGCACCGGCAATGCCCAGACCTCCGATAAATACCAACAGGAAGAAGATAGGAATACGTATCGTACTCTTATTCATCAGTGTGTTAGGGAGCGGTTACAGTAAAGGTCACTGAAACTGTAGTAGTGCCGTCTTCAAAGAACTGCGGTTTCACTGCGAACATGGCCGGAACCACGAGGCCGTTTGCATTGCTTCGAGGAACAGCATTCATAATGTATGGACCGTTCAAAGCGGTCGTCGAACTCGAGAACGCGGCAAGATTGGATCTGGTTGCTGTGAACTCATAGCGGCCGGACGTGCCGTTGACCGCTCCGTTAGCTACCAGCGTAGGATCGCCCGACGTTGCGTTCGTGTCCGTTCCCGAGCTGTGGACACCTACGCCGGTTCTCGTGACCGAACCAAGCCCGAAGCCTACATCTGCTGCGGTTATCCTGTTTGCTGTCGAACCAGAGCTGCTTACGGTTGCGTTCATCGACAACACATATGCCGCGTTGCTGCGCAGCTTTAACGGAACATTCGCGGTCACAAAACTGCTCTCATTGGAAGGGCCTAACTCACCGAGGTTGATAACGACCGCCAGAGGGTTGTTAGATGTGCCGTCGGTTGTAACGCCGCCGCCCGTGTTACCACTCAAGGTAACCGGTCCGCCGGAATTGATCTCAACGAATTTCGAAACTGTCGCACTCATGGAAACTGTTCCAGAAGTGGATTGAGCGGCGGTGCCCACAACGAAAAGGCCCACCAGACATACCGCTACTGCGGCTATTTTTAATGATCTCATCATGTTTTTGTTTGAATCTCCTATTGGCGTTTGAGTAGTCGCAGAAAGACGGGCCCTTTGCGAGGCGGATTGCATCGCGAGGAAAGATGTCTTACAGGCAGAAACCATGTCCTCCGGAATACCGGATCGGACAAAGTAAGGTCACTTCAATCTGCGAGAAACTAAGTTGTGGGGGATTAGCGTGTGGGGTTTGGTGCAGAAATCTGCACCGAAGGTAGATTACAAGAAGCGGACACCTTCTGTCAACAAAAAGTTTTAACAATACCAAACAGTGAACTATTTAGACTCAATTCACTACGAAACTTACATTTACGACCGCGGTCATGTCTTTTTCGATGGTTGACGTGTCGTAAACGCCATAATCAGAAACATCGGTCGAATCGGCTGCTGTGATCTGGAGAACGCCCATACGGGCCGACTTAACGGAGCCAATGGAATTTCCGGTGCTTGAGGCTATCTTTTCAGCGCGGTCCTTGGCGTCCTTTGCAGCCTCGCCGAGCATTTCGACCTTAAGGTCGCCGAGTGTCGTGTAGTAGTATCTTGGAGCGCTCGATTCGATGAGGATGCCCTGATTTATCAATTCAGTGGCCTCGCGAGCGACCTGTTCGATCTTGGCTACATCGTTCGAACGCACCTCGATCTGCTGACGCAGCGAGTAGCCGGTTATTTCAGATGATTCATTGCCATCGCTGTCGCGCCGCTTGAGAGTTGTGGTGGTGATAGATGAAACGACCATCTGATCCTCAGTGACACCTTTTGAGAGCAGATATTGTTTTATACGAGGGATGTTGTCCGTCAACTGCCTGTAAGAATCAGCCAACTGTGCCCCTTGGGCGGTAACACCCGCGCTCCACAAAACCAGGTCGGACGAGATCCGCCTTTTTGCCGAGCCAGTGACAGTGATCGCCTCATCGCCCTTTCTGGTTTGGGAAAAAAACCAGCCAAAGATAATAGAGGACAGGACAATGCCGATCGCGAGCGCGACACCGGCGTTCAGCCAATTATTACTTCGTTCAATGCTCATTTCAGAAATCTCCGACATACGAAATCACTTACAGATCGATTAAAACTTAGAGCCACAATACGCTCGCTGCGGCCCGTAGTCAACTTATATTTTCATTACCTTTTCCAAAGGATGGAAACGGCTGAAAATTTGCATTTGATAAACCATAAAGTTACGATTGTTGCTTAAGAAGATCGGCAGAAGGAATTGAAAAACAATGAAATTACCCGGTGGATTAGACATAAATTCGATGATGCAGCAGGCCCAGCAAATGCAGGAAAAAATGGGCCGCGAGATGAAAGAGATGGTCGTCGATGCGGCGGCCGGCGGCGGTGCGGTCACGGTAAAGATGCGTGGCGATTTTGAGGTAGTCAGCCTGACCATCTCGCCCGATCTCGTGAAGGATGGGGACGTCGAAATGATCCAGGACCTGACCGTGGCGGCGCTCAACGAAGCCCGTCGAAAGGTCGAGGAATCGCTGAAAGGAAAACTTGGCGGCATGCTGCCTCCCGGTTTAATGTAATAAGCGGCGGCTTGCTCGTCAGTTGAATGCGGCCAGGACGGCAGGCGTTCCATAAAATGCTAGATTATTCAGAACCCGTCGCCAAGCTTATCGACGAATTCAAACGCCTGCCCGGCATCGGCAATAAGTCAGCTCAACGGCTGGCTTTTTACATAATGCGTAGGCCACTGGCCGAGGTTGATCAATTTGCCAATGCTTTGAGGGAGGTTAAGGAAAAGATTGTTTTTTGCACGAACTGCAACAATCTCACTGACATAGACCCCTGCCTTTTTTGCGCTAATCCGAAAAGGGACCGTTCGATCATTTGCATTGTCGAGGAACCATATAACCTTGTCGCGATCGAAAAAACCCGGTCTTTCCGCGGACTCTATCACATCTTGCACGGCACATTATCGCCAATGCGGGGCATCGGCCCCGACGAATTGATGCTGGTGAATCTTTTGACACGCCTTCGGCCCGAGGCCAACGATGGCATTGAGGTAAAAGAAATTATAGTGGCCACTAATCCGACTACCGAAGGCGAGGCCACGGCCAACTATATTGCTCGGCTGCTGAAGCCGCTTGGTGTATTGGTGACTCGAATCGCTATGGGAATGCCGGTCGGGTCCGACCTTGAGTTTGTCGACGAAGTGACGATGGACCGGGCCCTGGCCAATCGTCACTCGATATAACCGTATTAGAAACGCACGGGTTCGGCCGGAGCATCTGATGCATTTCGCGACCCTTTCCATTCTTCCTCGTTGTCGTAGAAATTCACTTCGAAT
>JBGSXN010000248.1:0-2718 GCA_041751355.1 Pyrinomonadaceae bacterium | reverse complement strand
CGGTTTCCCCGCAAACAGCATCGCCGAAGTCAAGACGATGATCGATCCGACGACCGCCGAAGGGTAGTGTCGGATCAAAATCTCGGCCGGCTTGTCAGTGTCCACGGCGTTGATCCCGCATATATGCAGCGTGGGATCTTTATCGTCGTGCTGTCTTTCCTGTTTTTTCTGGGTACGATGTTTATTTACTACTGGCGGCAGAGCATCGCATATTTCCTGCTGGCGACCGCATTCCTGATCATCTATCTCGTCACCATGTTTTCCATTGTCAGACTGCGGCGGCATGTGATGAGGATGTATGACTCCGGATTCGTCTACGGCGGGCAAAAGATCTATTGGGATGAGATCGAATCGATCGAGCCGGACGGTGCTGTAAAGTTGAAGGAAGGGAAAGGCGTAAATTTGCCGAGATCATTGCACGGAATCGATAATATCCTTTCGCAGATCCGCCTTAACGCCACAGCGGCGCGATGATGAGCTGATCTCTTACCTTTTTCCTGCGGTCAAATTTCTAGTATTCTATGTCATTAACGCTTATGCGGAGCGATCAGACAATATGAGCACAGAAGTCGTAATGCCCCAGATGGGCGAATCTATTACAGAGGGTACCGTTTCGAAATGGTTGAAGAATGTAGGCGACCGGATCGATAAAGATGAACCTATCCTCGAAATATCGACTGACAAAGTTGACGCCGAGGTGCCAAGCCCGAGCGCCGGCGTACTGCTCGAGATCCTTACACAGGAGGGAGAAACTGTCGAGGTCGGCACGGTTGTAGCATTGGTCGGCGAAGAAGGGGAACAGGGAACAGGTGGCTCGAATCAGCAGCCAGCCGCTCAGGCTGTCGCCGCTGAGCCGGACGCTGAAGCTTTTACAGACACAGACTCAGAGGCCCCGGCTACATCGGAAACTGAAGTTGAGAAAGCAACGGACGAACCTGCCGAGAATGGACAGCCCGAGGAAAAAGCTGAGTCGGCTTCTGTTGGCGATGCAACGGAAATAGTTATGCCCCAGATGGGTGAATCCATTACGGAGGGAACTGTTTCGAAGTGGCTTAAATCCGTTGGTGATACCATCGAGAAAGATGAGGCCCTGCTAGAGATATCGACAGATAAAGTGGATGCCGAGGTCCCTTCACCCGCGGCCGGCACGTTGCTTTCTATCAGCGTGCAAGAAGGCGAGACGGTGGAGGTCGGGTCAGTTTTAGCGTTGGTCGGGGCCAAAGGATCTGCAGCCCCAACTGAGCCGAAAGCCACCGCTCCCGTGAAACAGGAATCGGCGCCCGAAGCCATGCCAGCGCCGATTGCCCCAACTCCATTAGCTTCAGCCGCCTCGCAAACAAACGGAAGCAGTAAGTCAGATTCGTCGGTGGATGATCTGCGAAGAACGAAATCCAGTCCCCTTGTCCGCAATATAGCTCGAGAGCACGGCATCGATATCACACGTATTCCCGGCAGCGGTCTCAGCGGCCGCGTCACAAAGAGCGACATTATGTCGTTTATCGAGACCGGGGCCGCCCTCCGCCCAGAGGATCTGCTGCAAAAGGGCGCTCCGAAACCACCGGGGACTAAGTCCGCAGCTTCGAAAGAGGTCGAACGGCGATCATCTGAGCCTTCAATTGCGATGGAGGACCGTGTCGAGAAAATGTCGGTAATGCGCAAGAAGATCGCCGAACACATGACATTTTCTAAGCAGACCTCGGCCCACGTAACCAGCGTCTATGAGATCGATATGACGAACGTGGCCAAGTTTCGAACAAAACATCAGGTCGAATTCCAGGAAAAATTCGGAACCAAGTTGACGTTCATGCCTTTTATTTTCGAGGCGGTGACCGCTGCCGTACGGGAGTTCCGGATCGTGAACGCACAGGTCGACGGCGATCAGATCGTTTATAAAGGCGATATAAATTTAGGTATGGCGGTGGCCCTCGACTGGGGCCTGATCGTTCCTGTTATAAGGAATGCTGACACTTTATCGCTTTCGGAACTTGCAATTACAGCAAACGATTTGGCTGATCGTGCCCGGACCAAAAAACTCAAACCGGACGAGGTTCAAGGCGGCACATTCACTATCACCAATCCGGGTGTCTTCGGCGGACTGTTCGGCACGCCGATCATAAACCAGCCCCAGGTAGCGATACTATGCGTTGGCACGATCGAGAAACGAGCAAAAGTGCTGACATCGGCTGACGGCGACGATTATATCGCGATACGACAGATGGCCCACTTTGCATTAACTTACGACCATCGGATCGTTGACGGGGCTGATGCGGAGCGATTTCTTTCATTCCTGAAGTCATATCTCGAAACGGCAGACTTCGAAATTTAATGTCGGGGTGGAAGATAATCGTAGGTTTTGCCATCTAAATCTAGTATTCTCAAGCTATTGCGTCGTCCGGACATTTTACAAACGGCCCCTCTGTTTTGTTTTTCAATCATTCTGCTGACAACCCGGGCAAACTTATAAGCGTCTATGGACTCGTAGTTTTGGAAACCGCATCTTTTTTTGGAGGAAGAAATGTTTAAAAAATTCTCAGTTTTAATTTTATCCCTGGCGATCGGAGCAATTGGTGTATTCGCACAAAATGCTCAGTTACGAACGGCTGTTGCGGGTCAAAAGTACAAGATCAAGGGGATCGTCGTCGCTCAGGACGACACTAATACATTTGTAGTTCGCGATTCTGTGGGCGTCGATACCAGAGTCGTTGTGACACCGAACGC
>JBGSXN010000247.1:0-4384 GCA_041751355.1 Pyrinomonadaceae bacterium | reverse complement strand
ATGAAAATTTCGGATGCTTCTTTGTAAACCGTTATCGACTGATAAGTCAAGCTTGAGCCCGCATTGCCATCCTTCAGAAAAATATTGCATCTAACTGCAGAAGCATTAGTTTTGTATATTCAAACATTATAAAATGAGTCCGGATATTGGTCGATAAGACGCTGGAACCCAACAACATGACCCCGGAGCGGTGGAAGCAGATCGAGAAGATCTTTCATGAGGCGCTTGACGTCGATGAAGGCGAGCGCGTGGCGCTTTTGGCCGAACGTACAGGTGACGATGTCGAACTCCGTTCCGAGGTAGAAAAGCTGCTTTCGCAGTTTGACGATGCGAGCAGCTTTATCGAGCAGCCGCTCTATGACAGCGCCCGAAGCGGGGTTTTATCGGCCTTGCTGGATGACGGCGATGACGACCCGATGATCGGCAAGGCACTGGGCAGCTATGTCATCGAACGTGAGATCGGACGCGGCGGAATGGGGGCCGTCTACGAAGGGCGGCGAGCTGACGGTGAATTTCGCCTTAAAGTAGCAATAAAGGTCGTAAAGCGCGGCATCGATACCGATTTTGTCCTTAAAAGATTTCGTAACGAACGGCAGATACTTGCGGCCCTCGACCATCCTTTTATTACTCGGCTGCTGGACGGCGGCACGACAGAGGATGGCCGGCCCTACTTCGTGATGGAATACATCGACGGGCTGCCGCTTTATCGACATTGCGATAAGGGCCATATGTCGGTCGATGAACGCCTGGCCATGTTTTCACGCATTTGTGAGGCGGTAGAATACGCACACAAAAAACTCGTCATTCATCGCGATCTGAAACCATCGAATATCATAATCTCGACTGACGGATCACCCCGTCTGCTCGATTTCGGCATTGCCAAACTGCTTGATCCGAGCATGGCCTCCGACACTCTGCAGCCTACGGCCACCGCACTGAGGATGATGACCGTCGACTACGCAAGTCCCGAGCAGGTGCGAGGCGAAAAAGTCACCTATCAGACCGATGTATATAGTCTGGGCGTCATCCTGTTTGAGCTTTTGACCGGTCGCCGGCCGTATAGGCAGTCTAGCCGCTCGCCTCACGATGTTGCTCGCGCCGTTTGTGACGAAGAGCCTGTCCTGCCGAGCCAGTCGATGGACAGCCAGCGGGGTACGCCTCCGGTCAAGGTCAACCCGTCGGCTGATACGCTTGTCGACCTGGACCGTCCGCGCCCCGAAAGTACGGCTGAGCTGAGCCGCAGTCTCGCCGGAAACCTCGATAACATAATCATGCGGGCACTTCGAAAAGCGCCCGGGGACCGGTATCCCACAGTCGAGGACTTTCGCCGGGACATACAACGGCATCTGGATGGCGAATCTGTCTCCGGCCCGCATTATTTTCCTGTCCGCGGGTCCGATGACATTCATCTGACTGACGATGGCTCCAAGCTCGTCGCTGTCCTTCCGCTGAGCCTGATGAACCCTGGCGGGGCTGAAAACACGGACGAGGCCTACCTGACCGTCGGGCTGGCCGACGCGATCATCACTCGGCTTACAACGGTCAGAAAGCTGACCGTTCGGCCAACGAGTTCGATCACGCGTTATAACGAGCATTACGTTAATCCGTTTCGGGCCGGTATCGAACTTGGCGTCGGTTTCGTTCTGGATGGACGCATTCGCCGGTTCGGTGAGCGGTTGAGGATCTCGCTCCAGCTTCTCGATGTAAGAAGAGGTTCCGCTATTTGGGCGGGTCAGTTCGACGAGCATCTGACCGACGTTCTCGAACTCGAAGACGCTATCTCGGCACAGGTCGCCGCTGCACTGATACCTCATCTCACCGGCCAGGAAAAGAAAAAGCTCGCGAAACGAAGCACCGATGATCCACAGGCGTATGAGGCATATCTGAAAGGACGTTTCTATTGGAACCAGTTCACTGCCAGATCGTTTGGGAAGGCACTTGAATCTCTCGAAAATGCTGTCGAGATCGATCCGGAATATGCACTCGCCTACGTCGGGATCGCGGACTATTACATCTGGGCAAACATTTACGGCCTGGTGCCTGTCCGTGAATCGTACGAGCGGGCAAACGCCTCTGCGCGGCGGGCCCTCGCGATCGACCCGGGCCTCGGGGAAGCGTACGCCTCTCTCGGTCTGATACTGCTGAATCAGTTCGAATACGAGAAATCCGAACAGCTATTCGCCAAGGCGATAGAGCTTAATCCGAAATACTCGCTGGCACACGAGTGGTATTCGGCAATGCTTATTGGAAATGGCTTTACCGAGAAAGGCCTCACCGAGATACAGATCGCCGAGGAACTCGACCCTCTTTCGCTGCGAACAAAGACGCTTGTTGCGTGGAGCTATTATCAGGCAGGCCAAATGGAACGTGCGCTCGCAAAAGCCGACGAGATTATCGCGATGGATGACAACTATCCCCAGGGACACATCCAGCGCGGTTACGTGCTTACTGAGCTTGACCGTCCCGACGAGGCTGTCAGAAGCATGGAACGAGCGAGCTTACTTATGCCGGGAGCTACTCTCGTGGATTTCAACATGTGCTTCGCATTGGCGGCAGCCGGGCGTACATCCGAGGCTGTCAAATTGGCCAGTGAAATGCGCGAGCGCTCAAATAGCGAGTACGTAAAGCCGATGTTTCTCGGTTTCGCTCATTACGCGGCCGGCCTGCTCGATGAGGCGTTCCAGTACTTTCAGGTCTCAGCCGATGAGCGCGATCCCTGGCTTACATGGATCGGCACCGATCCAAAATATAAGGCGGTCCGCGAAGATGCGAGATATAAAGAGCTTTTGAAGCGGACCCGCCGATCGCTCACAGCAAGTGGGGTTCAGACTTTCGAATCGCCGAATCCGCACGAAAATACTTCGGTTTTCAGCAACGACGGACATACACTTTCGGCATCCGAGATGCCGACACTCGAATTTGGTCGCAACGCTCTGCGGCGTCATTTTGTTAAGGTCGCTGCGGCAATACTTGTGGTCGTTGGCCTCTTTGCCGCATTTCGAGCCGGTTACATATCGCTGAGTATATCTTCCGTGTCTTCTGATACGAGGTCTGCGCCGGTCAACCGTTCGATTGCCGTGCTTCCGTTCGATAACGCGACCGGGGACCCGGCGAATGAATATATTTCTGACGGGATGGGAGAAAGCCTGATAAACCGTTTGTCCGCGTCGCCTGATATCCGGACGATCGCACGCTCCGCTGTGGCGAATTTCAGAAGCAAGGATCTCGATCCGCCGTCGATCGGGAGGGAACTCGGCGTCGATAGTGTGCTCGTGGGCACATTGACCAGAGAAAACGACGGGTTTACGATCAAGACCGAATTATTCGACGTATCTGACGGCCGCCGCCGGTTTACGATGTTTTTCTCGGAAGCGTCAGACCGGATATTTGTCCTCCAGGACACGATGGCGTCGCGGGTGATGGAGGCCCTGAATCTCAAGAGCGGAGATGCATCGCTTGCGAACAGGAGCTTCACAGAGAGTAACGAGGCCTTTCAGCTTTACCTGAAGGGGGAATTTCATCGTCACAAATCCACACCTGCGGATATTACGATGAGCATCGGGTACTTCCAAAAAGCCCTCGAACACGATCCGGAATACGCTCTTGCATATCAGGGACTTGCCCTCTCGTACCGGTCAGCACCGGCATATGGCACGCTCACGCCGCAGGAAGCTTATCCAAAGGCAAAAGACGCGGCCCTTAAAGCTATCTCGATCGACCCGACCCTTACGCCGGCATATGTCTCGATGGCATCCATCAAGGCGACGTATGACTGGGACTATGCGGGCGCTGAGCACGAATATAAACGGGCGATCCAGATTGGCCCGAATAATGCCGAAGCTCATTTTTCCTATGGGAATTTTCTCGTAGCCATGGGCCGTGCGGACGAGGCCCTCGTTGAGTATAGATATGCCAAGCAGCTCGACCCTCTTTCGATGAATATCTCGACCAACATCGGCTGGGCAATGTACATAGCGGGGCGATATGAAGACGCTCTCGCTGAGATAAAAGGAGTGTTATCCCGTGACCCTGAGTTCGGACGAGCCTATTTGAACCTGGGTGAGATCCTGCAGGAACAGGGCAAATTTAATGATGCGATCGCCGCATTTCAACGGGCCCGCGAACTTACCAAAGACCCGATAGCGGACATGGCACTTGGCCACGTACTAGCTAACGCGGGCCGTACCGATGAGGCCAGAAAGATAGCCGCGGATCTCGAAGAAAAAACGAGGCAGAACCAGGTTTCCCCGTTTCTGCCTGCGGTTGTTTATGCCGGTCTCAATGAGAAAGACCGTTCGTTTTACTGGCTCGAACGTGCATATCAGGATCGTTCGAATTGGCTAACGCTGATCAAGGTCGGCCGTCGGATGAAGAATCTGCACGG
>JBGSXN010000246.1:0-1834 GCA_041751355.1 Pyrinomonadaceae bacterium | reverse complement strand
GATATTCCAGACACCCCAACAAATTCGTTTCGGCATCAAAATATGGTAAAAAGGTAGCTACCCTCTGTATTCAGAACGTCTGGTTTTACACTTCCCGGGTTTTATTAATGAAGAAATTTTATCTTAGTCTCGCGGTCTTGGCATTTTTTGCCGCGTGGTTTGCCGTTGACCAATCCCATTCCGCCGCCGCGGTCGAAAAGGCTGCTCCGATGGTTTCGCCGCATCTGGTTATCAGTCAATTTCAGGCCGGCGGAACGTCAAATGCCAATGACGAGTTTATCGAGATTCACAATACCGCGAGTACCGAGATAGATCTTGACCAATTTCGCATCGTTTACCGTTCGGCAGATGGCGTGAATGATCGGACATTTTATGCCTGGACGACACCGACGATATTGCAGCCAGGGCAGTATTATCTAGTAGCTTCGACCTCATATACCGGTGCGGCCGTTCCGGATGTCGTGTTCAACAATTCCGAATGTGCGTGTGCTCTTGCCGCAGCAAGTGGCGGACTGGCTATTCGTCAAGGAGCGGCAGATTCAGGAGCTGTTATCGATGCGGTCGGGTGGGGAACCGGGTCGAATGCCTATTTTGAAGGCACCCGCACCACCGCTCCCGGGAATTCGAACAGCAAGATCCGGCTCGATGACGGCTGTCAGGATACTGACAACAACGCCGCAGATTTTGAAACGCGTTCGCCGTCCGCTCCGCGAAACGGCGCCACGTCGCCGGTTTTATGCAGCGGCGGTTCGCCAACGCTCTTTGCCTCGATTGCCGCGAGCCCGACTACAGTGGCACCGGGCGGTACGGTCTTGTTTACGATAAACGTCCAGCCCGCGACCGAGCCGGCATCGACTGATATATCAGTCACGGGAAATTTCAGCAATATCGGCGGCCCGGCTTCTCAGACATTCTTTGACGACGGCACGAATGGTGACGCTACGCCCGATGACAACGTCTATTCGTATCTCGCGACGGTTGCGGAGCAGACGGCGGGCGGGAACTTTGGCATTACGGCCCAGGTAGCGGATGCTCAGGGACGGACCGTAAATCTCGGCCTGAATATCACGGTCAATGCGCCGCTGGCGGGTGATGATCCGCTGATCTTTGGGAATCCAAGCTACGCGACGCCGGACATTGCGAACGAGAACAATTACCTAATGGTCAAGCCGCAGTACACACTCTCGTACAATCGTTCTAAGGCGACAGCAAACTGGGTCGCGTGGCGGCTGGACAGCACCTGGATCGGCAGTTCCGGGCGGCAGGACGATTTCAGGCCCGATACGACGCTTCCGGCGGGGTGGTACCAAGTGCTCGACAACGATTATTCCGGTTCGGGATATGATAGAGGGCACATCGTGCCTTCGGGCGACCGGACGCGAAGCATTCCGGACAATTCGGCAACGTTTCTGATGACGAATATGATGCCGCAGCTTGGGGCAAATAATCAGGGGCCGTGGAACGACTTTGAAAATTATCTCCGTTCGCTCGCAAATGCCGGGCAGGAGATCTATATTATCTCGGGCCCCGCCGGCAACCGGGGGACTATCGCGGGCGGAAAGATCGTCGTGCCGGAATACACCTGGAAGGTGGTGTTGATACTTCCAAACGGTAATAATGATCTTCGGCGTGTGTCTAGAGCGACGCGGGCCTTTGGGATTATCGTTCCGAACTTTGCCCCGATCAGCACGACTGCATGGCGAAATTATCGTGTTACCGTCGACGCCGTCGAATATCTCACCGGACATGACTTTTACTCTGAGATCCCGAAGAATACTCAGGAACTCATCGAACGAAGAAGGGACAAACTCTAATGAAACACCGTCTTACCGGC
>JBGSXN010000245.1:0-2777 GCA_041751355.1 Pyrinomonadaceae bacterium | reverse complement strand
GATGCATATAAAGCATCCACATTTGCCAATCATTGCTGAGTCCCAGCCCGAAACTTATGCCAAAGACGATTGCGACGCCCCAAGCCAATGGCCGCAAAAAGCGGGAAAATTCAAAATTGACCGGCTGATTATTGACCATCATTCGAATCGGACGGCGAATGTCTTCGCCGAAAAGCCGTTCAAGTAAGTAAAACCCGCCCCGCACGATAGCGATCGTCAGAAGAGCAAAGATAAAGAACAGCGCCCATCCCAGACCCAGGACGTACCAATACCGTGATTCGAAGCCGAGAGAACCGAACCAGAGTGATTCGATATAGATCCCGACACTGCTTGCCGCTACAAACGCGATCAGTACAATGGCCAGGATTATCCACTTTATCGATCGATTCGGCCTGGCGGGCGGAGGTGGTTTTATATCAATGATCTCGGCTTCAAGATCGGCGTAATCCATTTTGTCCATATTTTCAAGCATACACCCGCTATTACAGGCGACAAAAAGCGTATTCCCGATAATGAGGGGCTTATCCCTTCATCATCAGGATCGCCAACGAGAGTATCCGCGTGGCTCTGGCTAAAAGGGACGCCGAACGGGACCTGTTTGATCCTTGACCAATCCACAAAGGGAAATGAAAAAGGGAAAGAGTGAAAAAGCCGATTCCGTTAGGGATAGACTCTTTCACTCTTTCATATATTCTCTCTCATACCCCTGGCATTGCCTTCTTCAGCGGCTTAAGTAGAACGGCCAATACTACGGCCATCACGAGGGCCATTAAGCCGAGGATCAGGAAGAAATTCGACTGGTACCAGATGCTCCAATAGATACCGATCATTGTCAACTTGTTGCCGATGGCGGTCGCGACGAACCATCCGCCCATCATCAGCCCGCGCATTCTGATCGGCGCGACCTTTGAAACGAGCGAAAGGCCCATCGGCGAGAGCATCAGTTCGCCGAGCGATAGGATGCCGTAAGCGAGCAGCAGCCACAGCGGCGAAAGCTGGAACAGATACGCGTGACGAAGGATCGAATCTCGGTGTTGCTCCAACGACGGATCTACGGATCGAAGCGTGCTCATAAGAGCATCGGACCCGGTTACCGCGGTCGGTTCGTCCGCCGATCTCGAAAACTTAACGTCATTGATCAAATGCTTCCCACCGTCACATGGATCTCCTTCAACACAGTTCGTTCGTACACCATTTTGCTCGGTATACATCACCTTCATAGCACGATCGAGTGACTCGCGCGGAACGCCCTCGGCGGCAAGGTTTGTGACCACTCGCTCGTTGATTCGAAACGATCCCGCCACCAGCTGCTCAGGTGTCGGCTGCTGACCTTCACCGATCGTTGCGGCAAAGTAAAGCACGAAGAACGAAAGCGCCGTCAGCGTCATGCCGAACGCCATCTTTGCCGGCGTCGAGGGCTCCTTGCCCCGCCTGTCCAGAAAGCCCCAGAACCACACGAGCGGAAACGTCAGGATTATTATCCAGGCAGGGTTGATCGCATTCGATATCGTACCGGACACGTTCCACGCCGTGTTGTCGTCAGCCCAATACGTGATCGTCGAACCGCTCTGGTGAAAGACCATCCAGAAAACGATGACGATGATAAAGATGACGATCAGGGCCATCACACGTTTCCAATCCGGAACCGCATCCATGAGGGCGTTTCGCGAACGGGCTCCCTGTGCGTGCTCACCCTCGTCCTGAGAGCTAACGCCATGCGGCGGCACGTCGACGGCGGTGGCCGCGGTATCGGCGGTCTGTGCCGAGTCCCTGCGGGCCTGTTTTCTCCCGGCCAGTGCGTCGGGATCTTCGACAATATTTTTGTATCTCCAAAGAATGGCGACCGAGATGACCATTCCGAATGCGGCGACGGCAAATGCCGCGTGAAAACCGAAGTAAGCCTTAACGATCTCCATCACGATCGGCGCGAACATGGCTCCGACATTTATACCCATGTAAAAAATGTTGTAAGCCCGGTCCTTGAGGTGGCTGCCCTCGGGATAGAGGTTTCCGACCATTGTGGAAACGTTCGGTTTGAAAAAACCATTTCCGACGACGAGGCATGTGAGGGCAAGGTAAACAGCCCACAATGCGGGGATTGAGAGCAGCCCGTGTCCCGCCATAAAGAAGAAGCCGCCGATCATCACGGCCTTTCGATAACCGGTAAATCGATCGGCGATCCAGCCGCCGATAAGCGGGCTGGCATACACGAACATCAGATAATTCGCATAAAGCCCCGTCGCCTCAGCCGCCGTCCAGCCGAAGCCTTCTGCCGGATCACGTAGATAAAGAACAAAAAGGGAGAGCATCGAGTAGAAACTGAACCGTTCCCACATCTCGGTGCCAAACAATGCATAAAGCCCGGGCGGGTGCTTATCAACGTCCCCGCTAAAACCGCTGCTGCCGATCGTATTTGCGTTTGCGCTCATCAGATTTCCCCTTTACTGTTTGAATTTACGGAATTGTTAGGCAAAATATAGCAGATAAACTGGTTATGGAAAAGTAAAACGATGAAACTACGGATTGCCCCGCTGATATTGATCTTTGGCCTCCTGCTTATTACCCTGCCGGCCAAAGTTCGACGCAAAATGATCGGAGGCTCCGCCGTTTTCGATCAGGAATAATTTATGGATCTGTTTCGCGAGCTCGGCGACGAAATCGAATCGCTCTGGATCGAGAAAAATTATAACGAGGACGATCTACCCACGATCGCGGCGGACGCGCTCCGACGCCACGAGCTGCCCTTGAAACTTTCGGCCTGGGATGTTGTCGAATGG
>JBGSXN010000244.1:0-6301 GCA_041751355.1 Pyrinomonadaceae bacterium | reverse complement strand
CGACGGCGTCGTTTTTTTACCGGCCACGACGTAACCTTTTTCGCACTTTTTACGTCTTAAATGTTATGTCATAAAGCGCCGCTCGGCGGTGTTATCTGATTGTATTGACGAAAAAGGGGTAATCAGCGGCCTACTTTCGGTCCCTTCCTGTCGGACCTGCCCTGCGCGTCGCTTCAATTACCGGCGGTGTATATGTATTTCAACACTGCTAATTTCTATCTGTCGGCTGCGCGGCCCTTTTCGCGGTCATTGCCGCTCTTCGTTCATACCCGTCTTTCCGCACAAATCTCGTTCCAGGAGGAAATTCAATGACCAGATTTACGATCTATATTGCCATTATATGCCTTACCGCTATTTGCATCTCGGGCCAGTCGACTCGGCAGACCTCAAAGCCGCCCGCCCTTAAAGGCAGCGTTCCCGCGGATAAGAACCGGCCTGAGCTGAAAGGAGGCCTCGAAGAAGTTCCGCCTCCGCCGGCTGCCGTGATACCGTCGTCCGACGATGACGAGATCATTACCGTCGATACAAATCTCGTCACAACTCCCGTGTCGGTACTCGACCGCAGCGGGCGTTTTATTCCCGGGCTCAAGCAGCGTGACTTTAAGATCTTTGAGAATGGCGTGCCGCAAAAGATCACATATTTTCAATCCTCGGAACAGCCGTTCACCGTGGTGCTGATGATCGACACGAGCCCCTCGACCAAATACAAGATCGACGAGATACACTATGCCGCTGTCACGTTTGTAAACCAGCTCAGGCCGACCGACAAGGTGATGGTCATTGCCTTTGACCAGCGGATCAAGATACTGACCGAGGAACCAACCTCAGAGAAAGCCAAGCTGTATGCCGCGATATATCAGGCCAAATTTGGCAGCGGCACCAGCCTATATGACGCCGTCAATTACGCCGCCGGCCTCGACCTGATAAATGTCACGGGGCGAAAGGCCATTGTCATATTTACGGACGGCGTCGATACAACCTCGAGACGGTCAAATTTTGAAAGCACGGTCGCCGCCGTGCAGGAGGTTGATGCTCTGATCTACCCGATCCGCTACGACACATTGGCCCAGGGGGCCTCGCCGGTACGCGGCCCGTCGGGGGCACCTGCCGCGCTTCCTTCTGACATCGCTGCTTTGCTTGCCGCTAGGGGACTGAGGATCGATCCACGGGCCATCAGAATGGGCGGCGGCCGTGGCACGAGCGAAGCCGAGTACGCGATCGGACGCTCATTTCTCGAGGCGATCGCCCTTAACACGGGCGGCCGTATGTTTGAGGCCGACACGTTGACGAATCTCGAGGCCTCGTTCTCAGGCGTCGCTGAGGAACTCAGACGCCAGTATTCGATCGGGTATTACCCCGAGCAGACCGGTACACCGGGCGAGCGGCGAAGTGTAAAGATACGGGTCACGCGGCCAAACGCCGTTGTCAGGGCCAAGTCAGGATATGTGATACGGCAGCTAAGAGGAGTGTAAGCGGCGCCAGCACAAATCGCCTGCAAGCCGGCAATTAATGCCATGAAAAAGCGGGAACCCTAAAGAGTTTCAAGTTCCCGCAGAAACATATAGGTTGTGCCATTTATTATCTCACCGAGACCGGAACGCAGCCCTTGATCGGTATCCACGGTTCCACACATTCGTATAGGAGAGTATTTCCGAAGGATTAATGGCTTAATTCAATTAACGGTAAATCAAACGGGCTCTGACAAAGGGCCCGAGTCACGCCCTTGCTGGGGCGTATCGTGTGCGCGGCATTGGTTCACTTCCATAACAACCACATCGACGTACTGCGTTTTCAACTCGGCGATGTGCCGGTTGCACAGGTCGCGATGTCTCGTTAGGAAATGGCCCTTTGCTTTTCGGATGTCGTCGGCTTTTGCGTCAAACACTCGTCTG
The DNA here is from genome assembly GCA_041751355.1 of Pyrinomonadaceae bacterium. GTDB lineage: Bacteria > Acidobacteriota > Blastocatellia > Pyrinomonadales > Pyrinomonadaceae > OLB17. The sequence goes on along the minus strand of JBGSXN010000244.1, from coordinate 4,409 downwards.
CCGAAAACTGCATGCTTTTCCGCTTTGGCTAGGCAGCCGTTCCATTGGCACGCTATGTGGGCTGCGTTTTCCATGTGATGGTATGGAGGCCCAATGGCGACCTCATCAAGCTAAATTTCTGGGTCACAGTATTTTACCGTAAGAAAAACTTCCAGACAAGCAATTTCCTTGCGAAACGCCTTGAAAAATGCCATTATTATAATGTTGACGAAAATGTAATGATTAGCAATTACCTTTTCATTAATGCTTAATTAGCGACAAAATGCCAAAGATTGCCGATATACAGGAAACACCAAACCCGAACGCCGTTAAGTTCATTTTAAAGGAACCCGTCTCGCACGGGACGTCCCATTCATTTAAATCGCCGGAATTAGGCGAGGCCGATGCGTTGGCAAAATCGATCTTCGATGTCGGAGAGGTCGTTTCCGTGTTCTACATGGACAAGATGATCACCGTGGAAAAAACGGACGATTCCGAATGGGACGAGATCTTGCCTGCCCTGGCGGTGCCCATCCGTGCGGCCGAGGCAGTTCAGTCGTCGAATGGAAACGGCACCCGTCCGGCAGCACAGACCGTTGGCGGTTCGATCGCCGCGGCGGCAAGCGACGACCCAAAGTTGATGCAGATAAACGATCTGCTTGACGATCGAATCCGTCCTTATCTTGCGGGTGATGGCGGCTGGCTCGAAATCGTGGACCTTACTGACGACACGCTAAAGATCAGATACGAGGGTGCATGCGGCAGTTGTCCCAGTTCACTGACAGGCACGCTGATGGCGATAGAAAATATGATCAAAGAAGAGATCGATCCCGAGATCTCCGTCATCGCGGTTTAAGTTCAGATCTCGAAAACTCAATTTCCCGCATCGAAGAATTTCTTGACATTTTCCCCTTAAATTGTTCATAATGCGAATGATGGCGATTTGCGTGAATTGTCATCTCAAACCGCGGGACCAATTCCAACCAGATCCGCCCCCTTGCTGCCCTATATAATTTTGCGTTTTTATCAGATGGAGGAGAAACCTAGTGAATAGCGAAGAACTCGAACAAAGCCTCAGAATGGAATTCGAGACTTATCTCAAGAGTGTAATTGCCGAAATGCGGCTAGAGTCTGAAGAATTTCAAAACAGGATCGAGGCCGAATTCGACCGCCATAAATCCCAGTTTAACGAGTCATTCCGTTCATTTGCGGCCCGATTTGATTCGACACCTGCCTTTGACGACGCCTTTACGGGCTCGGTCGGCGAACATCTGCGGCTCGCTCGGGATGAGGGAGCAAAGCTTGCCGCTAATGCGATGGTCGAGGCTGAAAAGCTCGATGACAAACCTGCACCCGCCGCCAAATACGACGCCATCAGAGATGCTGTCAACGATATTAGCAGTAAGGATTCTCAGTCCGCCATACTTAAATCACTTGTCCACCATGCCGAAGGCTTTGCCCCACGCGGTGCCTTTTTTATTATCAGGAATGAGCATTTTGCAGGGTGGAAAGTTTTCGGAACGAACGATCATGCGGAAAGGGCAATACGCGACATTCATTTTCCGGTTGAGCACGACACGATATTAGGCACGTCGATCAGAGACCTTTCGGCGGTTGAGGGTTCAGCTGGACAGTATTCAAACGACAACGCGTTCCTCGGGCCGTTGTCCTTCGACGCACCTGACCAGATGATGGCCCTGCCGCTGGTCGCCAGAGGCCGTGGAGTTGCGGTCCTCTACGTAGATCGACCGGACAGCGATGGCGAGATCAATCGTGAAGCCTTGGAGACAATCGTCAGGGTTGCCGGCCTGACCGTCGAGCTACTGGCTTCGATACTGACGGCACAGGATGAAAATCGGGCTGTCGCGGCCGTGGATTTGGAAAATGCCCGGCACGAGCATGAGGAACCCCAGCAGGTTCTGACCGCATACGAAGATTCCTTTGGTACGCCCGCGCAGCCGATCCCGGTCACGCCCGAAGAAAGTGGTTTTGCGTTTAACGAGAGTGCTCCGTTAAATTCTCAATCCACCCAGTTTCAGGCTCCATCGGTCGATCCGGCTCCTGAGTATAAATCCGCGTTCCAACAAGATTTTGAGATACCGACGGATCTCGGTGACCGCCAGCAGACTGCAGCACCATTTGCTGCCGAATACGAGCCAGCGGCAGCGGCCCAGGAATATGAGGCGCCCGCCGTCACGCAGGAATATCAGATGCCGTCGATGCAGAATGAACCGCAGGCAGCCGCGGAACCGCCCAACGACTTTGCCTTTGGTACGCCCGAACCGGCGGCCGAAGCTGTCGAGCAGACGCAAATTGAAAGCAATGCTCCTCAAACCGGCGATTTCGGAAACGTCTCTAGCGATTTTGGTCGGCCGGAACCCGCGAGTTCGGCTTTTGATTCCGAAAGGGCGGCCGAGCCTGCTGTCGTCGGATCACCATTTGATCGTGCGGTTGAGGAATACAAACCCGCCGGCGGCGCTGCCCCGGCCCAGTTTGAGGCCCCGGAACCTGCCGTTCCCGCCCCTGCGGCGTCGCAGGCACGCCTGAGCGATCGCCACGTTGACCTTCCGATCGATGTACCTGAGGAGGAGCGTCGGCTACACAACGATGCCCGGCGGTTTGCCCGGCTGCTCGTTTCGGAGATCAAGCTTTATAACGAAAAGAAAGTGGTCGAGGGACGCCAGTCTCACGATCTCTACGAACGGCTTCGCGAGGCGATCGACCGTTCTCGGGAAATGTACGATAAACGTGTACAGCCCCCGGTCGCTGCAAAATTCGACTATTTTCATTATGAGATAATGAATTCACTGGCCGATGGCAACGTTGAACGCCTGGGCGCCGGATATCCGGGGGCCGCCGTTTAGTTCGTCGCGACTCAAAATACTGAGGGCCGTTCCTTTCGTTGGGAACGGCCCTTTTTGATTTTCTGGGCGCGACTTAATTCTCACGTTCGGACGGGAAAACGGGGCGGTTCGGCTCGGGCCTGTCAGGCGAGGTATGGCGATGGGCCACCTTCCAATCCTTTCCGACTAATTTGTAGATCAGCGTCATACGGCCGGCCGAGCTTTCGAGATTTCCTTCGTATTCCTGTGACTGCTTCCACTTACACGAAACGTACGCCGCGGTCTTGCCAATCATCTCTACTCGGAGCCCCGTTATATCGAGCGTCACATTTGATATCTTGGGATATGACGCCGTGAGATTGTTCTTAACGTTGTCCCACCCGATCGTGGCGGTGCCGTTATTGTTAAAGATAAGCAGACGGTCGCTCTTTTCGTACGAATCCATCACTTTGTCGACGTCGCCCTGCTTTATCCCCTCGATCAGCCTGTCGAACGAGTACCGAACTCCTTTCGCCGGGTCGGCCTTTGCAGCCGCTTGCTTCTGGGCGAATGCCGTGAAAACACACACAAGAACAAAAAATACGCTGAATACTATCTTGATCATTTTGACGTTATACCTCACTGCTGTCTGTCTTAAAGTTTATTATCTGCCTTTGGCCGGCCGCAACTTGGACTGCACCAATTGGTAAGCCCGCTGTGCCGCACTGCACTTTTTCGTCAACGTCGTCTGGAATTAGCCACTAATTCGTTGACTTCTTATTTCGGTACGATTTTTGCTGTAAAGCGCATTAAAGTTGATAACTCCCGCTTCAACCGACTCGTCCGTTGATGGTAAAAAACGGATGGAGGGACATTTTAATGTACACGACAGGCAAAGCAATTAAAGCCGCGGTTTTAGCAGGTGTATTTTTTACGGGAGGTCTGGCGGCCGTTCCCGCCTCGGCCAGTCCACAAAATATCAACCTGCCTTATTCTTCTAATATTTTCCTCGACGACGAAGTTCCGGATGTTACGGCCCGGGTCGCGAGGGTAAGCTACATCAGCGGCAACGCCCGCGTTCGCCGTGCCGGCAGCGAAGATTGGGAGAATATTACTCTCAATCTCCCGATGGTGGAGGGCGACGAGATCATGACCGACGCCGGAGCGCGCATTGAGCTGCAGCTCGCAAAGGATCAGCATCTTCGCCTGTCTGGTAATTCCTTCCTCAACATCGTCACCCTCAAGGACGACGGCATCGCCGTCAGCCTGTCGCTCGGCACGATGTATCTGAACCTGGCGTCCCTCGACAAAGATCGAACATTTATCGAGATCGATGCCCCGAAAACCACGATCGCCATTCAGTCAGCGGGAGCCTATCGTGTTGACGCCGGTGCACAAGGTGACATCGAGGTACGGGTCGCCGCGATGAGGGGCGGCGAGGCGCGAATCTATTCTGAGAATGCCGGTTTTACATTAAAGAGCGGACGCAGTGCCCGGATTTTTATCGACGGCCCCAATCAGGGCGAATGGGACACCGGCAGCTCATTAGCAGCCCTAGACGAATTCGGCCGCTGGTCGCTTGACCGCGACGAGATGATCGCCGGACGA
>JBGSXN010000243.1:0-9258 GCA_041751355.1 Pyrinomonadaceae bacterium | reverse complement strand
ACGGGAAGGACAATATTCGGTCACGCAATATTTTGGGTACTATCGAGTCGGTCAATTCAATCACGCTCGACGATTTGAAAGCATATTACATGAAAAACCTTTCGCCGTCGGTTGCCCGGATGCATGTTGTGGGGGCGATAGCCAAGGGCGAAGTGACAGGATCACTGGCGGGCATCAATAAACGCTGGACCCCGAAAAAGGTGACAATTCCCAACTTCAAGACACCCGCGGCACCAGCCAAGTCGCAAGTGTACTTCTATGACGTTCCGGGAGCTGTCCAGTCAGTTTTACGGTTCGGTTATCCGGCGTTGGCCGTGACGGATAAGGATTATTATCCGGCGGTTGTGATGAATTATATTCTCGGCGGCGGCGGGTTCGCATCGCAGTTAACACAGCAGATGCGTGAGGGCAAAGGCTATACTTACGGCATCGGATCCGGGTTTTCCGGCACAAAGAGTCCCGGTCCCTTCGCGATATCGAGCGGCGTCAGGGCCAATGTTACGCTCGAATCCGTTCAGCTAGTCAAGGACATAGTTTCGAATTACGGTAAGAACTTTTCCGATGCAGACCTCGCGACTACGAAGAGCTTTCTGATCAAGAGCAACGCAAGGGCCTTCGAGACGGCGGGCGCAAAGCTCAATATGCTCGAGAACATCAGTAAGTACGGATGGAAGCACGACTTTGTGAAAGAACGGGAGAAGATCGTGAACGCAATGACGGTTAAGCAGATCCGCGAGCTTTCGCAAAAATATCTGAATGCGGATAGGATGGTCTGGCTCATCGTCGGTGACGCAAAGACGCAGCTCCCTCGATTGAAGGAGTTGGGCTTTGGCGATCCGATCCTGATCAGTAAGCAATAACTTGGAGACGGTATGCTCAATCGAACTGCTCTTGCCCTAATCGCCATAATGATTTTCAGCTTGTCGGTTTCCGCCCAGGAAGTCGACAGAAAACAGATGGCGGCGAAGGTTAAGGCTGAGTTTCTTCACGCCTGGAATGGCTACAAACAGCATTGCTGGGGCCATGACGATCTCAAGCCGCTTACGAAGACGTGCCGTGACTGGTATGGAACGCCGTTGCTGATGACCGCGGTCGATTCGCTGGATTCGCTATATCTATTGGGCCTTAAAAAGGAAGGCGATCGGACCCGGGAATATATAATCAAAAACTTGTCATTCGACAAAGATATCTCGGTACAGAATTTTGAGATCACGATCCGGATACTCGGAGGTCTACTTTCGGGGTATCAAATGTCCGGTGATAAGAGGTTGCTGAGTTTGGCGGACGACCTGGGGCGCCGCTTGCTCCCGGCGTTCGATTCACGGACGGGCCTGCCATACAAGCATGTCAATCTCAAGACAGGAAAGACGAGTACCCCCATCTCAAATCCCGCTGAAACGGGCACGCTTTTGATCGAATTCGGCACCCTGGCGAAGCTAACCGGAAAGCCGGTTTATTATGAAAAGGCTAAGCGAGCGCTTGTCGAGACCTATAAACGACGGTCGCCGATAGGCCTGGTCGGGACGAACATCAACGTGGAAACGGGAGCCTGGAGCAATCAGGAAAGCCACGTGAGCGCCGAGATCGATTCGTACTACGAATACCTGCTCAAATGCTCGATCCTTTTTGGAGACAAGGACTGCGGCGACATGTGGGAAGAAAGCATCAAGGCCATCCATATGCACCTCGCGGATGAGGTAAACGACGGACTGTGGTATGGACGTTCAAATATGAACACCGGCAAACGGACCGCCACCAAGACAGGTGCTCTCGATGCGTTTTTCCCTGGGGTTCTGGCTCTCGGCGGAGATTTAAATCGGGCAAGAGCGTTGCAGGACTCGATGTTTAGAATGTGGCAAGTACACGACATCGAGCCGGAGGTTTTTGACTATAAAACGATGAAGGTCGTAAACGCGGGATACCCGCTTCGCCCTGAGATCGTCGAATCTACTTACTTTCTATATCAATACACCAAAGACCCCAAATATCTGGTGATGGGAAAGCAGATGTTCGAGGATTTTGTTCGCCACTGCCGGACCGAGACGGCATATGCCGGATTGGCCAGCGTTATCACAAAGGAAAAGACCGACTATATGCACAGCTTTCTCCTGGCCGAAACATTCAAATATTTTTACCTGCTTTTCGCACCGGACAAGACGCTGGACGTAAAGAAGTTTGTCTTTAATACTGAAGCCCACCCAATCAGGAAGACTTGGAAATAATGGCACGGACAAAAGCATTGGCTAAAACTGAAAAACGGATACTGATCACTGGCGGTACTGGATTTTTAGGCACACATATTGTGCGGCAGTTTTTGGAATCGGGTGAAAAGAACCTCAAGGTGATGGCCTCGCGGGTTCCCGAATGGATGAAGGACGAGGGAGTAAAGGCGATCGAGGGCTCTGTGACCGATCGCGGGGATGTTGCTAAGGCGTGCAAAAATGTTTCAGCCGTATTTCATCTCGCCGGCAAGGTGTCGCGTGACAATGACGACGCAGCCGCGATGAATAAGATCCATCTCGAGGGAACTCGACTGCTTTGCGAAGCCGCAAGCGAGGCAGGTGTGCCGACGATGATTCTGGCTTCATCTAGTGGAACCATTGCAGTTAGCGAAGACGATCAAGTCGTCGACGAGACATTTCCGCAGCCGGTTGACATCATTTCGCAGTGGGCCTATTACGCGTCAAAGTATTATCAAGAGCGGACAGCAATAGAGGGTTTCAGCGAGAAGGGACAGCGGCTGGTGATAATGAATCCGTCGCTGCTGCTTGGTCCGGACGACGATAGATTGAGCTCAACCAAGCCGGTGCTCGATTTCCTGGCAAGGAAGATTCCATATTCGCCGGGTGGCGGGCTAAGCTTTGTTGATGTGCGCGATGCTGCCGCCGCTTTTATCACCGCTCTGGATAAAGGCAGGCATCAGGAAAAGTATTTGCTTGGGGCCGCGAATATGACTTTTGAGCAATTTTTCGGCCGTCTCGCCAGACTTTCAGGCGTTTCCGCTCCGATGATGAAGGTGCCAAAGAAACTTGCTGTTGCAGGTTCGGGAATAATCAGTTCGCTCTATAAGAATTGGGGTAAAGTGTCACCGATAGTTCCGAATGAGGTAGAACAGGCAGAGTACTTCTGGTACTTCGACTCATCGAAAGCCGTGGACGAATTGGGATTCGCTCCGAGGGATCCACAAGAGACGCTTCAGGATACGATCGCCTACCTGAGAGAGAACATTCTCGGTGAAGGTGCTTTCGTCTAAGGTTTATAGTTCTTCGGAAGTCGTAGCCGTTTCGTCATTGGAACCCCCGAATATTCGATAAGCCATAAAAATTATCATCCCCACGATGGCGGCGACGAGGATCGCAAGACCCTCCTTGGCAAAATCTACATTCATCAACAGCCAAGCGATCAATCCGAGTGAAAGGGTGGCAGCCAGGATGCCTGCCGGGGCCACAAATTGAGCTGGCGGGATATCGGTCCTTTGACGAAATACCGGCAGAGCGAGACATGTGGTCGCATAAACGAGCAGCCGAGTAGTTGTTGCGATCGTCACCGCGGTAAGAAACGTGGTGAAGATCGTGAGCGCGAGGATCACGGCACCGGTTACAATAATCGACAGAAAAGGCGTCCTATATTTCTCGTGCGTCTGGGCCAGGGCGCGAGGCAATTCTCTCTGTTCGGCCATAGCAAACGGGATCCGCGAAGAAGCAAGGAAACCGCTGTTCAGGTTTCCCAGCACCGAGACCAGCGCTCCGACCGCGATAAACGCACCGCCGATAGAACCGGCAAATCGACCGGCGGCATCGGCGAGCGGCGTCTTAGACTCGGCCAGGCCGGGGAGCGTTCCGATCGCTACTAACTGCACGAGGAAAAAGAGAATGACACAGAATCCGAGTGCCGTAAGCAAGGCAAAAGGGACGTTCCGGCCCGGGTCCTTGATCTCGCCCGCGGGAATGACCGCAGCCTCGAACCCGACATATGCGTAGATCAGCAGCAAAATGGCGGTTGGGAAACTGGCGTAGGCGGGGACTGTCGAAAAATCAAAATTGGCGGGCTCGATAAAGAACAGGCCAACCGCTACGAACAGAATGAGAGGAACGAGCTTGCCCACGGTAAATACATTCGTCAGCATCGCGGATTCGCGTACGCCCAACAGATTGACTACGGTTATTCCGACAACAACAGTGGTGATAATCGCGATCCGCGGCAAGCCCGAGTCAAAGCCAACGAAGAAGAATCCAAGATAAAGGATAACGGCGTTGCAGTTCGCCGCGAAGGTTGCCACACGGACGATCCAATAAAGCCAGCCGACCTCGAAGCCTATTTCAGGGCCAAACGCCGCTTTGGCATACAGATACATTCCGCCGGTTGTTTTGAATCGGCTAGAAACTTCGGAAAAACACAGGACGATAAGTCCCACAATGACTGCACACGCGACGAAAGCAAGCAGACTGAAGCTTCCTATCAGAGCAAATACACCTGCGGGCAGTATAAATATCCCCGTGCCGATAATCGTATTGATCGCTATGGCAGTAAGGTCCCAACGACCAATTCCACGGACCAGTTTTTCTTCGTTCATAGTGTCGCAGTTGCCTGATGGAAATCTCGGATGCTTTTCGTTTATACTCTTAAAACTGATTCAGGTAAAGACAAGGAGATTCTAATGGTTCGATCGGTGCGGTTAGTGTCGAGCACTTTACTCGTATGCTTTCTTACGGCTTTAACGCTTGGCCAGTCGTCGGGTGAGATAGTAGTTCCACGAGGTTACAAAACCCCGCTGATCGAACAATCGGAATCACTCAGAGCTATAATTGAAGCGGCGGTAAGAGAAACGGTCGCGGCATTTCCGGATAAAATCTGGAAACAAGAGGAGATTTCCGTTACGGTCATCGACCTTCGCGAGCCGGTCAAATGGCAAATGGCCGAGGTGCGAGGCGAACAGCAAATGTACCCTGCCAGCGTGCCAAAGATGTTCTATATGGTCGCCCTGCAGCAACAACTTGAGGATGGTAAGATCAAACTTACGCCCGAGCTGGCTCGCGGCGAGAAGGATATGATCGTCGACTCGTCGAATGAAGCGACCCAATACGTTCTGGACGTCATAACCGACACCTCGAGTGGTGCGGAGCTTCCTGAAAAGCAATTTCAGGAATGGCAGTATAAGCGGAACCGGGTTAATCGTTATTTGACGGCGATGGGCTACCGAAACATCAACGTTAATCAAAAGACTTTTTGTGAGGATGCGTACGGGATCGAGCAGCAATCCCGCGGATATAAGGGGCTAAATCGAAACATGCTGACCACGAATGCAACGGCACGTATGTTGGCAGAGATCGTGACGGGGCGTATTGGATCACCGGAAAGGACACGCCATATGATGGATCTATTGAAACGTGATCCGTTTGTTCCTAGCAAAGATCCGGACGACCAAGCCCACGGATTTACCGGCAAGATATTGATCGATCGCAAAATGACAGATTCGAAGCTCTGGTCCAAGGCAGGCTGGACGAGCAGGGCCAGGCACGACGCGGCATATATTGAGACCGCACATGGATTGAAATTCGTGATAGTAGTTTTCACCGAAAATCACGCCGGTGAAAAGGGAGTTATCCCGATGATCGCGGGAAAGGTTCTTGATGGATTTAGCAGGAACTGAGGAGAACAAAATGAAGAAGCGAATAATACTACTGGCCGCAACACTTATATTTCCCATCGTTGTATTTTCCCAGGGATCTTACAAGCAGCCGCCGAAAGAGATAATGGATGTTCTCAACGCTCCTCTTGCTCCGAACACATCGATCTCGCCTGCTCGCGACCGTATCGCACTGTTTGAACCGCTGCGCTATCCGCCCATATCTGAGTTCGCCCAACCGATGCTGAGGATCGCAGGATCACGGGTAAATCCTGTTACAAATGGCCAGCACCGTCAAAACTATTCGACCAGTCTCACACTGAAAAATATTTCCGATGGCAAAGAGATGCGGGTCAATTTTCCTGTAGGTGCCAAGCTGATCTCCCCGCAATGGTCGCCTGACGGCAAATATATTGCTCTGGGAAACATCGCTGCGAACGGGATCGAATTATGGATAGTCGAAACGGCCACCGCGAATGCCCGGAAAGTGAATGGCATTCTTATCAATACGGCGTTCGGGGGCTATTCATGGGAAAACTCGAATACGTTGCTAGCTACGGTTGTTCCTGCGAAACGCGGGCCCGCACCTGAATATAGGAACATTACGCCATCCGAACCCGCCATTCAGGAAACGGCCGGGCGAACGGGTGCGGTCCAAACTTTTCAGGATCTCCTTAAGAATCCAGACGATGAACGCCTGTACGAGTATTTCGCGACATCGCAGCTTGCTCTTATCGATGCGAACGGAAAGGTCCGGGAGATCGGAGCTCCCGCGATCTTTAACAATACGAGCATGTCGCCGGACGGGAAATACATCTTAGTTGAACGCATTGAGCGCCCCTTTTCGTATCAATTCCCGGCATCGCGGTTTCCTCGCCGTGTTGAAGTGTGGGATCTCAACGCCAAATCGGTAGCCTCGATAGTTAACACTCCGCTGCAAAACAATCTGCCCGTTCAGGGCGTGCCCACGGGTCCGCGCGGCTATAATTGGGTGCCAACTGAGCCTGCAATGCTGATGTGGGCTGAGGCTCTGGATGGAGGCGATCCTCGGACCAAGGTTAGCCACCGTGACAAGCTGATGAAGCTGACCGCACCATTCACTTCGGCACCGGCTGAGGTGTTGAAGATCGAAAATCGCCTTCAGGGCAGGGCGTTCGGTGAAACGAACGGTCTGATGTGGTTTAACGACTTTAACCGCGATACTCAACGGCGAAGAGTTTTTATATCGGACTACCGTAATCCGTCGACAGTCAAAATGATCGCGGACCTTAACATTCGTGACCGCTATAACGATATCGGTTCACCAGTTATGAAAATGTTGCCGAACGGTTCTAACATTATCAGGCAGAACGGTGATGAGGTTTATCTCTCAGGTACCGGAGCCTCCCCGGACGGTGACCGGCCTTTTCTTCGCAGGATGAATCTCAAGACCTTGGAGACGTCAGAGATGTTTCGATCGTCGGCTGAGGAGTTCGAATCATTTGTCGCAATGATCGACGATGATGCAGGAACATTCATAACCCGAAAAGAGTCGGTCGTTGAACCCGGCAATCTTTTCATTCGTCAGGTCTGTCCGGCGGGCAAGGTCTGCACCGCAATGGCGTACAGACAGCTGACCGATTTTAAAGATACTGCACCCCAGCTCAGGGGTATCACAAAACGACTAGTCACCTACAAACGAGCTGACGGCGTTGACCTTTCATTTACGCTTTATCTCCCGGCGGGGTATAAAGAAGGCACCCGGCTGCCGACTGTAGTGTGGGCTTATCCGCTCGAATTTACCGATTCGTCCACGGCGGGTCAGGTTTCCGGTTCGACTAATCGCTTCACTCAGATAGGCGGGACCTCGCACCTGTTTTTCCTTCTTCAGGGCTATGCCGTGCTCGACAATACAACGATGCCGGTCGTGGGTGATCCTGAAACCGTCAACGATACCTTCGTAAAACAGATCACAGACTCAGCACAGGCGGCAATCGATAAAGGCGTTGAACTCGGAGTAGTCGATCCCGAGAGGGTCGGCGTTGGCGGGCACAGCTACGGGGCTTTTATGACAGCCAATTTGCTGGCTCATTCTGATATGTTCAGGGCCGGTATCGCCCGAAGCGGTGCGTATAACCGAACTCTGACGCCGTTCGGATTTCAATCGGAAAGAAGGTCTTTCTGGGAAGCTCCGGAACTCTACGCCAAGGTCTCTCCTTTTTATTACGCCAATAAGATCAATGAACCGATCCTGTTAATTCACGGAGAGGCCGACAACAATCAGGGCACTTATCCGATCCAGTCTGAACGAATGTTTGCGGCAATTAGTGGGACCGGCGGAACGGCCCGATTGGTTATGCTGCCTCTCGAATCGCATGGTTACGCTGCCAAGGAATCGGTCGAACATACACTTTACGAAATGATTGAGTGGTTCGATAAATATGTTAAGAACGCCAAACCGCGTGATAATAAGAACGTCGGATCTAACTGACGCTCGCCGCTGGACCGCGTCCAAATGACAGAGGACGATGGCGCAACGTGTGTTGCTGTCGCGGCATCCATATAGCTGAGGCATAAAGCATATATGACGATCCTTTTCTGCACGCTCGTAATTCTGGCGCTAGTTCCTACAACTCTGGTGCAGGCTCAGAACATCCGGTCATCCGAGCTTCCGGTTACGATTGTTGCGAAGAAATGGCGAGCTGAATATCGGAACCCCCAGATCGAAGAAGACCCCTTCAAGGCCGTTAAAGAGCATGAAGAGGCAGAGCGGCAACGAATAGCATCGAACCGAAGAAACGAAGAATTACGTAAGCAGGGTCTACCGCCGGAAAACCCGCCGGTTCGGGTTTTCAAACCTGACACAGGACCTCGAGGCCTGATCGTTACGTACATCTATGAAGTAAAGTTTAGAAACTCAGGGAAGAAAAGTATTAGTAAATTAGCGTGGGAGTATGTTTTCTTTGAGCCAGGTACTGAACAAGAGGTTGGCCGCCGACGTTTCGAAAGCAGAATTAATATCGGTCCCGGCAAAACCAGGACCTTGGCAATTCGCTCAACTCTTTCGCCCACGGGCATTGTGGACGCAATGAAAGCCGATAATAAGTCACGGGAGCAGTATACGGAGAAAATCGAGATTCGAAGCGTCGAGTTTGCCGACGGTTCCATGTGGAAAGTTGAGTAATGGTTCGACCTAGGTTTTTCCTGCGGGCAAACGTTTCTGCGGGCGAAACCTAGGGATACTGCAGAGGTTATTGAACGTCTGAAACTTCGATTACCGATGCCTGATTTGGGTATTCGAGCAAGAGATTGTCCTGGAACACATTTCCTCCGTTCTCGAGTAATTCTTCTGCTAACTTACGGTCGATCGGTCGTGAGAACAAATATCCCTGGCCCGTCGAACAGCCGAGGGCTCTCAGTTTTTCCAGCTGCGCAAGTGTTTCGATACCTTCGGCAACCACCTCGATATCCAGATTTTCGCCGAGCATCAGGATCGTTTTTACAATCGCACCGCTTTTCTCGTCTCTATCCATTATGTCTATAAACGAGCGGTCGATCTTTAGCCGATCGAACGGAAATCGCTGCAGATAGCTAAGCGACGAGTATCCCGTGCCGAAATCGTCTGTCGAGAGTGCGATGCCGAGTTCATCGAG
>JBGSXN010000242.1:0-3109 GCA_041751355.1 Pyrinomonadaceae bacterium | reverse complement strand
CCGCGTTCGAGAAAGGCACAGGCGATCTCGCAATGCGTCTCGGTCGGGGTTCCGATCGAAACCGCGTCGACCTTATCGAGCAGATCTTTCCAATCCCTAAAATGCGCGACCTTGTGAAGCGAACCCGCGGCCTCGGCGGTCGACGGGTCGATGTCGCAAATTCCTACCAGTTCGACCAGCCCATCGGCGGCCATTTCGGCATAATTGCGTGCATGATGACGGCCGAGGCTGCCGACACCGATCGCGGCCACTCGGAGTTTAGGTTTTCCGGTCATAATTTGAAAACAAACCGCTTTTCAGCAATACTTTACATTCTCATTTAAGATGCCCGAAAACACAAAGAACGACCATTCACAGACGCCTGCGGTACCGGTGTGGATATGGATCTTGCTGCTTTGTTTAGCCGTGGGAGCGTATTTTGCCGGGCTCGATATGCCGCTCGTCGGGCCTGATGAGCCGCGTTATGCACAGGTCGCCCGCGAGATGTTTGACCGCGGCGATCTGGTCACGACGACGCTGGGCGGGTACCACTGGTTCGAAAAACCTGCCCTGCTCTACTGGCTTCAGTTCGCGGCATACTCGATCCTGGGAGTTACGGAATTCGCTGCAAGGCTGGGCCCGGCATTGTTCGGCCTGGGGACCGTAATCAGTTTATGGATGCTCGGCCGCTCTGTTGAGCGCGGTACTGCGATCGAGGCTGGAAGCAAAGGCTTTGGAAAATGGCTGGCTCTAATTGCAGCTTCCAGCTTAGGGATCGTCGTATTTGCCCACGGAGCGAGCTTCGATATTATCGTCACGTTTCCACTAACGGCCGCGATGGTCAGTTTTTTTATTTTCGACCAGGCTCGGGAGCAATCGTTTCGATCATCCACATTTCCCTTGCTGCTGTTCTACTTTTTTATAGGCCTATCCCTGCTCGCCAAGGGGCTGATCGGGATCGTTTTTCCGTTTGCGATCGTTGCGTTTTATCATCTGCTCGCCTGGAAGTTGCCGAGCCGGACATTCTTCTTAAGCCTCGTTTGGGGAACCGTACTCGCGGCGGCAGTCGCGGCGACCTGGTACTGGCCGATGTATGTCAGGCACGGGTATGAGTTTGTCGACGAATTTTTTCTCCAGCATCATTTTCAGCGGTTTACGTCCAATAAATACCGGCACCCTCAGCCGTTCTATTTCTTTCTCTGGGTGCTGCCGCTGATGACGATACCGTGGATTCCCTTTTTCGCCGCGGCGGTCATTCGCTATTTTCGAGGGGTCATAAAACGCCCGGTTGCCGCTCTAGAGTCTACACGGGAGGCCCTGATGCTTTTCGCATGGGCGTGGATGCTGGTCCCGCTCGTGTTTTTCTCCATATCGGGCTCTAAGCTGCCGGGCTATATACTGCCCGCGGTACCGGCGGCGATCGTCATCACAGCGGGTTATGTCTTTGGCCTGGTGAACGGGAGCCTAAGGTGGCGAAATTTCGTCCTCGGCCTCGCGGGGCTTACCTTTGCCGTTCTGATCGCAGTTGCACTTTTCGCGGCTCCGAGATTTGCAGAGCAGGATTCCGTCAAGTCGCTGATAGAGGCAGCTAACGCCCGTGGTCATGTGTCGGAACCCGTCGTAATGTTTCTCAGGATCACGCATAATGCCGAGTTTTATGCTGCGGGACGTTTAGTTCGCGACGAGGAAGGCAGGCAGAAACGCATCGCTTCGACAGACGAGCTGTCGGCGGAATTGAGTTTTATCGGCGGCCGGGCCATCGTTCTGGTGCCGACCGAACATATTTCGCAGTTGACGAGCGCGACCGATCTCAATTCCGAGGTCTTGGGAAACAATGGCAAATTTGCGGTGGCGATAGTGTCACTGAGGAACTAGGCTGCAGCTTCGCTCGCGCGTCTGATCCTGTCCATGACAGCCGTCCCGAGCCCGATCTCCGGCACGCGCTCGCAGTAGATCGTGTTGATTCCGGCACGATCGCATTCGCGAAAGAATTCGTAGAGCGATTGAGCATATTCGTCAACAGTCGGGAAGATCCGTTCAAATTCAAACGATGTGTCGGCCCTGTTGAGCCCAATATACGCCGAATTGGGTTTCACCGCGCCGCCTGTCCAGATAACAACATCGGCCATTGGTGAGTAATGACGATGTTTTAGCCCCGGGCTTCTCGGTTTCTCAATATCCTTGTCGTCCGAAAGTCGTATAGTCGGCAAGATCTCCTGCAGCTGTTCGATCGAAACGGCCCCGGCCCTAAGAACGATGGGCGTATCTTCCGTACAGTCGACGACGGTCGATTCCAAGCCTATTTCGGACGACATGCCCTGCAGGATGCAATCGATGCGGCCGTCGAGGTCTTCGAAAACGGCTTCCCAAGTGGTCGGGCTCGGGCGGCCTGAGAGATTAGCCGACGGTGCAACGACCGGAACCTCACAAAGCGAGAGAAATTCTCTTGCCAGACGCAGCCGCGGCATCCTGATACCGATCGTATCCAGCCCCGCCGTTGCCGAAGCCGGAACAAGCTTCGATTTTCTAACAACCACGGTCAGCGGCCCCGGTGCAAATGCTTTTAACAAGCTTTCCGCAGCGGGCGTCAGGTCATCTGTTAGCTGCATTATTTGGCTCTCATTGGCCACATGAGCGATCAGCGGGTTGTCTGATGGGCGGCCCTTTGCCTCGAAAACCTTTTCGATCGCGGCTTCGTCGAATATTGCCGCACCGAGGCCGTAAACGGTTTCGGTGGGAAATGCGACCAAACCGCCGCGTTTGATGATCGCGGCTGCCGCCCCCGGTGAATTGGTCAGGAGTGTTTTCACTGCAAGAAGTTTCACGCATAGCCGCCGAGAACGCAATCGCTGTGCGGGCACGATCCGTGATTCCATTTGTCGGCCATCGATGCGGTAGAATCGACCTAATGACGATTGCCGAGAAACTGAGCTCTTTGCCGACCGATGCCGGGATCTACATTCATAAGAATGCATCCGGAAAGATAATCTACGTCGGAAAGGCCAAGAACCTCAAGAATCGCGTGCGCTCGTATTTTCATTCGAGCCGGAACCATGATCCCAAGACACGGCAACTCGTAAAGCTGATCTCGGATTTCGAATTTATTGTCGTCGATAATGAGGTCGAGGCC
>JBGSXN010000241.1:0-10507 GCA_041751355.1 Pyrinomonadaceae bacterium | reverse complement strand
ATCACCCTGTGCCATCAGCACGAACGGGACACTGACCTGATTACCGGGTACCGTAGAAGCATTCTCAACCCTCAAATTGCTAGGAGTTCTCGTAGGTGTAGGTGATACTGTCGGACTCGGACTCGGCGTTGCCGTCGGCGTCGGTGTTGGTGTTGCCGTCGGTGTTGGGGTCGGCATTGGGCTCGGAGACGCAGTCGGCGTAGGAGTCGGTCCGGTTGCCACGACGACAACCACGTTTGAAAATTCGGACGTTTCAGCCTGTTCGGTATTCGTCGTCGCGGTCGAGCTGATCACATTCTGACCCGCCGGAGGCACGATCGGCAGCACTGCATTGATCGCCGCATTCCCCGAGGCATCGGTCATCAGGTTTTCGATGGCACCAAGAAATGTCTGACCCTCACCATAGCCGCTCGGGTCTGCCGCCTCATTCGCGAAAAATTCGATATGGAAACTGCTATTTGGTGTGCTGTTGAATGTTCCCGTAATCGTCGTACTTCCGCCGCTAACGGTCGCACTGGTCAGCACAGGATAGTTTTGCAGCGAGTTCGGCCCGGTATCTCCGTCGCCAGGATCATTTGGTGTTACACCATCATTACCGAGATCAATCCCAAGCCCCACATTGTCAAAAATGGAATTTGATATGATCCCCTTTTTGAAAGAGGCATTCCCTCCCCCTAAAAATACAACCGCCACACCGCTTCGGCCATTGTGGGCGATAACATTAGCGTTATTCGGATCAAACCCGCCCCCTATAATGTTGGGCCCCGAACCTGCGAATCGTAAACCATCACGGCCATTCCCCAACGGCCCCGTGTTCGACGCATTCCTACCGAATAGGTTACCTGAAAATTGATTGTTGGCTGCCCTTTGTCCGACTATTTCGGCTCCATCATTTATGTTGCCCGAGATCACGTTTTGCGAGCCCGGCAACGGTCCCCCTACTTTATTCTCATGTGAACCAAAAATACTTATGCCAATATTGTTGCCGAGGCTGACGTTCCCCGTTATATCTGTTCCGATCAGGTTGCCTTCGACAAGATTGCGCCCTATATCGATGGGTTGGAAAACCGCCCCTTCGATTCGGATGCCGGTCTTATTTGTAGAGATCAGATTTCGGGCGGCGGGCGTTCGTCCGCCAATTATATTCTCCTCGGAGAGTATTTTGATTCCTGTTCCATTGCTGGAGCTGTTGGTGGAGGGTGCCGTTCCAGTCACGTCGGTACCAATGAAACACCCCTCGACCACATTTCCGTTTAACCCGCTGAGCTCAATACCAGAAGTCCCACCGATGCTGGTTAGGTTTCCGCCATTTATTACCAGGCCGCGTATGGTGCTGCCACCTCCGGTAATGCGAAAGAGCCAGTTAGCTTGAATTGCCCCACCGCCGCTTACGATTATGCGAAGGTCGGTATTGAGTCCCTGACCTACGGGATTCGTATTTGCAGCGGCTCCAGGCTGTGTGTAGCCGTCAACGATGACTGGATAGATAATGTCAGGGAGCTGCGAACTCAGGGCTATCGTATGCGGCCCGGCGCCGGGAATATTAAACGACACCGTCTGCAAGCCTGCAGTCGAGTTAGCGCAATTTATCGCCTCACGCAGACTGCCGGCCCCGCTGTCGTTTACCGTCGTGACAATTGTCGAACAGCCGTTGGGCGATGGTGAAGGCGATGGAGACGGTGAGGGGCTTGGCGTCGCGGCTGCCGTCACTTGCGTGCAGGCTGAGAATTCCGACGTGTTGTTTGACGGGTCGGTCGCGGTGGAGGTTACAAATTGGCCGGGTGTCACGCCTACTGGCAACACGGTGTTGATCGCTGCATTGTTGCCTATGGTTGTTACCGAGGCCGAACCGATAAAGGTTTGGCCCTCGCCATTACCTGATGGATCACATGCAGCGTTCGAAAAGAATTCTACACGGAATGTCGTGTTCGCGGTGCTGTTCAGGCTGCCCGTGATCGTGGTCGAGCCTCCGCCTGACACGGCGGACGTTAGCACAGGAAAGTTTTGCAGATTGTTCGCGCCCGTATCGCCGTCGCCCGGGTCGTTGGCGGTCACGCCGCTCGGGTTCAGATCGATTCCTAAGTCTGCGTTGGAGTAGATCGAATTGCCAAGGATCGCATTCCCCGTAGATGTGGAATTGACGAAGATCCCGTCGCCGAATCCTCCCGTCCCGCGCTGTCCCGCAATGACGTTCTGGTCAGCAGCATTGGTTCCGCCAATAGTATTGTTAAGTGCATCGAAGAGAACGATCCCGGCGCTGCCGTTCCCGATCAGCACCGTTCCCGTGGCATCCGGCCCGATCAGATTCCCACTAATCACATTGTTGCTGCCGTTGATATTGATACCGTCGTCGCTATTCCCCGAGATCACGTTGCGGGCCGCTGGCACGCTGCCTCCGATCGTGTCCCCGGTTCCACCCACTTCCAGGCCGTCGTCGCCGTTGGGCAGAGCGGCCGTTCCAGCGGCATTCGTGCCGATGAAGTTCCCCTCGATCTGATTTCCTGAGCTACTGGAAGTCAGATCGATACCGTCGCGCCCGAATCGGTTAATAACCAGGCCCCGCACCGTGCTTCCGCTGGTGCTTATCGTCAAGCCATTTGACGTTGAGCCAGCGCTGGTTCCGTTCAGTTCTATCCTCAACACCGCGTTGGAACTGCCACTCGCAATGGTATTCGGACTTGACCCGAGCTGAGTATAGCCATCGATGATCACCGTATCAGTGATCGTAGGCAGGGCGGATGTCGGAGAGATCGTCATGACGCCCGCGCCCGGAATTGCAAACGAAATAGTCTGCAGGCCCGCTGTCGAGTTAGCGCAATTTATCGCCTCACGCAGACTGCCTGCTCCGCTGTCATTCACCGTGGTCACAACAGTAGAACAACCAGCGGGGGTCGGAGTTGGAGTCGGCGTCGGAGTTGGAGTTGGAGATGGGGATTCGCAAGCGGTTTCGAACATTAGTGAAAACCTATGTACACGGCCCGTACTCACAGCATCGTGGTCGCTGAAGTTTATTATCCATTCTCCGTTGGGGTTTTCACCGTCGAAGGCACTTAACGGGTTGTTTGGCGAGTAGATGCCGGCTGGATATCCGTTATTCGTGGCTGATCCGCTGTTGTCGCATCCGAACTCGATCGGCGGAAATTCGCCATCGTCAAGCAATATCTCTGAAAAATTATTGTTGCTGCAAGTATTTCCCGAAATGGTACTTCCCGGTTGGTCAACAATTATTACAGTCGTTCCCAATGGTGAGGTAACGGTGACTTTAAGGTCGCCGACCCATGTATGGGCGAGGCCCACATTGGGGTCATTGGCCGTTCCTGAAAATGTACCGTCAAATCGAAAGTTGACGCCCGATACTGTCGGCTCGTTTGATACGGGCACGGTGATATTTACTCCTGCAACGTTATTGTCCGGAATCGTAACGCCCGCTACACTCTCGAAGCTGAATACCGTGTCGCAACTCGGCGTCGGCGTCGGCGTCGGCGTCGGAGGCATGCCGCCTGTGAGAGTAAAGACATAGGCCGCGCCGGCATCGTCGAAAAGATCGTTTGGTGTGCTGTTAACTCCCCCCGTGCTGCTGTCCTCTCTCTCAGCCCCGGCGACCACCGCATCGCCCGAAACCCCTACCGAGATGCCGAATCGGTCATCCGCTCCGGTGTTTGACGCTTTCAAATAGGCCTGCTGTGCCCAGACCCCTGATGTGCGTGTAAAAACATAGGCCGCACCGGCGCGGATCGCCATATCATTCGGCGTGCTGTTAACCCCGGTCGTGCTACTATCTTCTGATTCAGCCCCGACGACCACCGTATCGCCCGACACCGCGACTGACGAGCCAAATAAGTCACCCTGACCAGTATTTGACGCTTTTAGATAGGCCTGCTGTGACCAGACTCCTGACGTGCGAGTAAAGACATAAGCCGCACCGGAAGCACTGGCCAGTTCATCCGGCGTGCTGTTAACCCCCGTCGTGCTACTGGCCTCGAAAGGAGAGCCGACGACCACCGTATCCCCCGACACCGCGACTGACCCACCAAACTCGTCATCCGCTCCGGCGTTCAAGGCTTTTAGATAGGCCTCCTGTGACCAAGTTCCCGAGGTACGGGTAAAGACATAGGCCGCACCGGCATCCGTGGCAAGTTCGTTCGGCGTGCTGTTCACTCCCGTTGTGCTGCTGTCTTCTAAAGGAGAGCCGACGACAATCGTATCGCCCGAGACTGCCACCGACCGACCGAATTGGTCACCCGCACCGGTGTTTGATGCCTTTAGGTATGCCTGTTGTGACCAGGTGCCTAAGGTGCGTGTAAAGACGTAGGCCGCGCCAGAGGTGCTGGACGAGTTGTTGTTTTGATCGCCATTGACGCCCGTGGCGTTGCTGCTCTCACCAAGAGCCCCGACGACCGCCGTATCGCCGGAGACCGCCACTGACCAACCAAATGCGTCACCCGCACCAGTGTTTGACGCTTTTAGATAGGCCTGCTGAAACCAGACGCCTGCGTTACGCCTAAAGACATAGGCCGCACCGGAACCGCTTGCCGAATTGTTGTTTTGAATGCCATTGACGCCCGTGGCGTTGCTGTCCTCACTAATAGCCCCGACGATTATCGTATCGCCAGACACTGCCACCGAAAAGCCAAATTCGTCATTTACCCCAGTGTTTGTCGCTTTTAGATAAGCTTGCTGTGTCCAGTTCCCTGATGTGTGGGTAAAAACATAGACCGCACCGGAATTCGTACCAAATGATGAATTGTTCGGCGTGCTGTTCACCCCCGTCGAGCTACTGTCTTCCCACTTTGCTCCGACAACCACCGTATCGCCCGAAACAGCCACTGAGGTACCAAATCGGTCGAAAGCATCGGTGTTTGACGCTTTTAGATATGCCTGCTGGACTGTATCGGTGACATCCTCGATATCAGGCCCGGCAGAATAGGAGAGGATACCCGAGCGTTCCATTGTCTGCATCAGCGATTCAAATAAACCCTGCCGCTTTAGCTCCTCAACCGCTGCCCCGCCCGTTAGAGAGGTCAGAGAAGCCGCGTGCGGAGAACTAAGTGCACCCGCATCAAAATTAATAATGTCGTCCGTTCCAACTGCGCTAATTAGATTAATGTTGGACGCGGAAAAAGTATTCACCATCGGAATGGCTAACGCGGTTATCGCTGCGATCACAAATAGCACGGAGTAAGTTTTTGTCTTTTGCATGGTCGGCTCCTTGGTAAATTTGGTTCTCTACCTACTAAAGCGAGGACTAATGCCAAATTCGGACATTTTTCTACAGATTTTTTTCGCGCTCCGGACGGACAGGTTTAAGGCGGGAGAACATGTTGGTCGTCCAAACGATCAGAAGCGGGAGGCAAAAAGTGAAAAAAGAGGCGGCCCGCAAAGGCCGCCTCGAGGTGTTTTATGAAATGAAGTTACTCATTCCAGGCCCACGAAGTCTACATCGGAGAGGGTGTCAAAGACCTGGAGCACACGCGACTGGAAGCGGTAGCGTTTCGAGGCTACGGCAATTACGAGAGTTTCGCCGGCCTCAACGTCATCGAAGCTGTAAAAACCGAGCGAGCTGGTGACAGCGGTCCGCTTGCGGCCCTGGTTGTCGACCGCCGAAACTGTCGCTCCTCGGAGGCCGCGTCCGTCGGATGTCGCCACCTGGCCCGAAACGGAAACCCGTGGTGCTGGCTGAGTCTCTACAGCACCGATGTCGGTCCCGTCGCCCCCGGCGGCATTGGGGATAAGCGGGTCGTCACTCGTTCGGACATATAGCGTCCCTCGCTGGTCGGTTAAGAGCGTGAGCGTATTTTTTCCGTTATCGATCGCCGGGCTTCCGGCCAGCAGCAAATGGGTCATGGTCGGGCCGCCGTTATTCGCTAGCGGGCCAAGCATCGGAGCCGTCCCTAATAGGTCGCCTGCGATTCCAACGAGTGAATTGTCTGACACGAGATTGTGTCCGCCGGACGTCGTCACTGCCGTTCCGGCAACACGGATCTGGCCGCCGCCCCCTGTGTTACCGGCCACAATGCTATTCGTAACCGTCAGGTTAGCGCTGCCTGCGATCCGGTTGTTCAATACGCCGCTCGCTGCGGTTGCCCCCGTAACAGTGTTGTTTGTGACCGTAGTCGAATTAATGGTCATATTCGCGGTCATTCCGTTCCCGTTATTTGCTATTCCACCGCTGGTATTTGCCGTATTACCGCTGACCGTGCTGTTGGTTATATTCACGTTGGTTGAGCCGGCGGTTGCAAACGCAATAAGTCCGCCCCCTAGCTGAGCCGAATTGTTCGATATTGTTGTGCCCGTGATCGATGCGGAATCTGTGTTTATGATGAGTATTCCGCCGCCAGCTCCGCCCGTGGTGTTATTGCTGATCGTGCTGTTGACGACCGTCAATGGCCCCCAACTCGCAATACCGCCGCCGCCATTTCCTGCACCGTGATTTCCCATTATACGGCTGTCGGCAATCTCCAGCGTGCCCGAATTGAAGATACCGCCGCCGTCAGCGGTGTTGTTGGCTCCGCTGGCATTACCGCCTGAGATAGTAAGACCGGTGATGGTCGCGTTTCCTGATGCAAGGATCCGAAAGACGCGGCTGGTCGTTCCTGCTGCAGCCGTATTCTGTACAGTCATCAGATCCGCACCGGGTCCCTGGATCGTTAATTTTTTATCGATCACGATCTGGCCTTCTGAGAGCGTCACTGGGCTGGACATAAGGTCTGTTAGAAACGTAATGGTGCTGTTCGGACATGCGTTGATGACGGCCTGCCGCAAACTTCCCACGCCGGAATCTGCACTCGACGTCACAAAAGGATCGTCCATACAGAATTTGACCGCCATCGGGAGGTTTTGGCCCGCTAAAATCTGAGCTGCCTGCGAACCCATAGCAGCAGGCTGGATCGAGATGTTTCCAAAGGTAAAAGATCCGAGAGGAGCCGAGTTTGAGCTTACATTGATCGTTAGTTCGCGTGTTTCACCAGGACCGATAGAAAAGCTCGAGGGCACCACAGATGCCAGTGTGCCGGGCGGGGCATTAAACGTAACATTATAGGTTTCCGTGGCCGACGCCACGCTTTTAACGGTCCTGGTCCACGAACAAGCGCCCTTACAGTGATTGGCAATAACGCTCGGACTGTTCAGTGACCTGGGGTCACCCCCAATAGATGGATTTGCTGCAGTATAATTTGCTCCGGTCTCGTCAAAAACGAGCCCCACATTGGTCGCACGCGAAAGGTCGATAAGACCATGGCCCTGTTCAAAGACTGTTGCAGGATCTCCCGAGGCGTGGTCCATCAGTAGGTTCGACTTCGCGGTTGATGTCAAAGCCGACTTGATCTCGCCCGGCGTCCACGCAGGAAAGAGAGCTTTCATCAACGCCCCGGCACCTGCTGCATGCGGCGAGGCCATTGACGTGCCCTGTATAATGCCGTAGCGGAGCGGATCACCGCCCTGCTGTACATAGGCCGCGAGAATATTCACGCCGGGTGCGGCGAAATCCGGTTTCAACATGTCAAACTGGCTGGGGCCCCTGGAACTAAATCCTGCAACAACGTTTTCGACACTGTTATCGATGATAACGTTTGCGTTCGGCGAGACCGAGATCGTTGTCGGCATCATCCCGTTGGCGATTATTAGATCCCTAAGCACCGCACCGCTGTGTCTGTCTATCATCATGACAGGAGGATTTCCTGTGAGCCCGGCTATCGGAACCGCCGGGCCCCCGAAATTGTTAAATATCAGAACACTAGTCGCACCTGCATTAACGGCATTATTGACCTTGTCGCCGAACGTGCAAATTCCGCGCTCCATTAGCGCGATCGCATTTTGAAAGAAATTGGCAGGGAAAGCCGAGCATCCCAGCCCATTGGCCGGGGAGAAACGGATCTCGCCATTCAAAGCGGTTGTTATCGCCGTTCCGACACCGGGCACCGCCGGCACGTTCTGTAACCCGACGGGCGCAGTTGGGCCAGTGACATCCAATTCGTAGCCGATGACCCTGTTTATGGTTGATGCGGCAACGGTGGCTGTCCACGGTGCGGATTTGTTGATTGTGCTGACCCCCGGTCCGGTGTTCCCTGCTGAAGCAGCGACGAATATGCCGGCATTGTAGGCATCAAGAAAGGCGAGATCAACAGCATTATTCCATGGGTCGTCGGGCCCTGAGATCGAAAAATTGATCACATCCACGTGATCGTCTATTATCGCGTGATTGACCGCAGCGACAGCGGCACTGACGGAACAGCCCGGGGAACAAATCTTATAAGCGACAATGTTTGCGCGCGGAGCTACGCCCTGAATCGGGATCGAGTGCGGCGTGATGCCGATACTGAATGACGCGGTGTGACGATTACCGCCCGCCGTGCCTGCGGTATGGGTCCCGTGGCCGTCGGTGTCTTCTGGGTTACCGTTCAAGGGGAATAGGCCACGGGCGGCTATAAGCTTATCGTTGCAGAAGCCGGGATTTGTCGAGCACCAGCCTTTGAAAATACCGGCTCCGTAAGGGTTTGTATGTGTATAACCCTCGCTGTCCGTCCCGGCAAATGAGGGATGGCGTGAGTTGATTCCCGAATCGATCATTCCAATGACAATACCTTCGCCGCGGGTCATCGCGCCTGTTCCCGTATTGCCGGTCCATATACTCTGAGCCCCAATATGCAGGGGACCCACGTCAGTATCCATTTCCCAGATCCGATCCGGATACACCGCTGCCACACCAGGAAGAGACGATACTTTTGCCACTTCCTCATGGTCCAGCTTGATTGCGACGCCGTTTAGAGCTCCAAAATACTCAAAAACAACTTCGGTCTTTCGTCCGATCGTGTGTTCTATACGGGCCTTGTATTCGGAATGCTTGTTCCGCAGAAATTCGACATAGCGGCGGCTTTCGGGTGATCCTGGATCCAGTTTCCGAGCGCCGGTTGCTCTTGGACTGGTCGCTCTGAGCCCGGGGAATCCGCCTGTGTAACTCGCAAGCGCCGGTTCGTTGAACCGAATAATGTAGAGTCCGGTCTCGCTACGTTCTACGAACTGTGGTGCCTGCGGTTCATCGCCGGATAAAATGCTTTGACCTGTCGCCTTTGGTGAAAGGTAGAAAACCGAAAGCGCGGCCACCGAAACAAGCCCGGTCAGGGCAACCGCCATTACTCTACTGTAAATACTTCGTCCCGCTTTCACACAATGGAGAGAACGCTCGGATCTCTTCAAGTTCTTCAAGGTTTTCATTCGATTCTCCTGTTCCGGATGTTGCCGTCCGGCTGCCATTCTTTTATTGGAATTTCCTAGGTTTTCATAAGAATACGGATCAAGCGCTGTCTTCTTTGTTTATAATGCGTAATTTTCGCTCTAAGTCGGACATATCCATCGGCCTTTTTTTCAAGCGCGATATCTTGTCTGACTTTTATCGACTCAACCCGCCCGTTGACTAAGAAAAAGAGGCGGCCCGCCAAGGCCGCCTCGAGGTGTTGTATGGAAAGAAGTCACTCATTCCAGGCCCACGAAGTCTACATCGGAGAGGGTGTCGAAGACCTGGAGGACACGCGAGTGGAAGCGGTAGCGTTTTGAGGCTACGGCGATGACGAGGGTTTCACCGGCGTCGACGTCCGCGAAGCTGTAGTAGCCGAGCGAGCTGGTAACGACACTGCGCTTGCGGCCCGCATTATCGACTGCCGAAACGGTCGCACCTCTGAGGCCGCGTCCGTCGGGGGTTGTCACGCGGCCCGAGATCTCTACGCCGGCCGAGGTCGCCGCAAGGATCTCGATGCCCCACCCGCCGGCTATTTCTCCGACGACAGACATCGGGGCCATCATTTGGGCATCGTCGCGGACAAAGAGCTGCCAGTTGCCGTTGGCGTCCTGTCCGCTGAATGTCCCGTACATCGTCTTATCGACGGGCCGGTCGAGTGTGCAGCCGGGTTCGATGTATGGCGCGGCCGGTGCCGGCGGCGGGAAGGTCGTCACGGGTGTCTCGCATGTGGTCGGTCTGAATGCACCGGTAACGAGCGGGCCCGAATCGGGCAGCACAGCCGGATTCTGGTCCCAGAACGTGAGCGTCACGGGCGAGTCCGGACTGATCGCGAAAGGCCCTCCCGTTGCCGCCATCAGCATATACTTCGCCCCATTCGGCCCGACCAGCAGCATCTGGACATTCTCAGGAAAGTCATGCCACAGGTCATAGACCGTCACCCTGATGCGGAATGCACTGGTCGTCGCACCCGTGACCGTGATGACCGAGGGATACGGATTGGCCGCGGCTCCTGCATTGATGACGATCGGCGTCATGTTGTTCAGAAACTGATTGGCCGTGTCGTTGATAGTTACCACAGCCGAAGACGGCGACCCGATCAGTGTGCCCGACGGGTCCGAAAGCGTCACATTCACCGTCTCGAACGGCTCGACCTCGTTGTCAGGGCAGAGCGTTATATTGACGACCTGCGACGCCACCGTCGGGGCAAAGGTCACGACTTCAGACACATCGATGTAATCGACCCCAAAGCCGCACGAAGCTCCCCCGATACCCGTT
>JBGSXN010000240.1:0-9798 GCA_041751355.1 Pyrinomonadaceae bacterium | reverse complement strand
CCCGAATGGACGGTTTCGGCCGATAAATTTGCGCAGGTACTCGATGTAGCGGGCTTTTCGAAGGATGCTGTGGACGTTGCTATCGCCGGCGACGATATATCGGTCTCGGCAGTCGCAACTCGCTCGGCATTTGCGCAGTTTACGGGCAGCGGCAGCTTGCCAGAAGGCGTTGCCGACGAGGATATTCGTTATGCAATGCTCGAAATGGCCGCCGGCCAAAAGCTGGACGACCTCCGATGGAGAATAAGCGCCCGACTCTTTGAATATCTACAGGCGAATGAGCGAAAGCTCGACACCGAGCTGGCCAAGGCGGCCCTTAAAGAACATTTTGAGATCGATGAAGTGGCGTTTGAATCCGAAGAGATCGGCCCGGCTGTTTATGGCGCAAGCCTCGTGAATTTTCCGCGCACTCTGAGATCTCGCCGTACGTCGGGGCCCGGTTACTCACCCGCAAGCTCGCATAGCAATCAAGGTTTGTTCGGCCGTAATTAGCATTCTTACTCAGGTGGCCAGTCGGAAAACGTGCCTATGCCCGTCGGATATTTCAGCCTTATCCTTCACGCACACCTGCCGTTCGTACGGCATCCGGAATATCCGGAATTTCTTGAGGAAGATTGGCTTTTCGAGGCGATAACCGAGGTCTATCTTCCGCTGATCTTCATTTTTCAGTCACTTCACGAGTCCGGCGTCAGACCGAGGCTCGCGATGAATGTCTCACCTCCGCTATGTGAGATGCTCACCGATCCGCTGCTGCAGGAGCGATACACAGGTCATCTCGAAAATCTCCTAGCGCTCGCCCATAAAGAGTTTCAACGTACGACGACCGAGGCTCCCGAGTTTTACGACGCGGCCAAGATGTATGTCGACACCCTCACCGCGTCATTAGGCCTATGGAACGACCGTTACGGCCGTAACCTCGTCAAAGCCTTTCGCGAGCTTCAGGACGAGGGCGTGATCGAGATCATCACCTGTACGGCGACACACGGCTTTATGCCGCTTATATCGACATTGGAATCGCGTCGGGCACAGGTGCGAATTGCGGTCGCGAATTACAAAAAGCATTTCGGCCGCCAGCCGCGCGGTATTTGGCTTGCCGAATGCGCGTATGAGCCGGGTATCGAGGAACTGCTAAAGGACGAGGGGATCGAATATTTTATTTCCGACACGCACGCAATTCTTTATGGCGATCCGCGGCCGCGTTATGGGGTTCATGCTCCGGTGGCTTGTCCAAATGGCACCGCGGTTTTCGCCCGCGATGTCGAGACAAGCCAGCAGGTATGGAGCGCCGAGGTCGGTTATCCAGGCAATGATCTCTACCGCGAATTTTACCGCGATATCGGCTGGGACGCTCCGCTGGATTTTCTAAAACCTCATCTGCACGAGGACGGCGAACGCCGCCACCTGGGCCTGAAGTATCACCGCATCACGGGCCGCAGCGTGCCGCAGCAGAATAAGCAGCCATACATTCCGACCCTGGCGCGCGAAAAGGCAGCCGAACACGCCTCGCATTTCCTCGGCGAGCGGATCAAGCAGGCCTACGTATTACGCGAAACTTTCGACGGCCACCCGCCGCTCGTGGTTTCACCTTACGATGCCGAGCTTTACGGCCACTGGTGGTTCGAAGGGCCGCAATTCATTGACTTTTTCTTTAAGAAGCTGCATTTTGACCAGTCTGAGATCGAAGCGATAACGCCATCCGACTTTCTCGATTCAGGCATTCCCATCCAAACACAAAAGCCAACCGCCTCGAGCTGGGGCGAGGCTGGATATTACAAGGTCTGGATCAACGAGCAGAATTCGTGGATGTACCCCTACCAGCATGACGCCGAGCGAAAGATGACGACGTATGCAAACGCGGTCCAAAGCCCAAAGTCCAAAGGCCAAAGTCCGAAAGACCTTGGACCTTGGGCCTTGGACTTTGGACTCAGCACGCGAGTGCTGAACCAAATGGCGCGAGAGCTCCTCCTCGCCCAATCCTCCGACTGGGCCTTCCAGATATATCAAGGCACCACGGTCCAATACTCGACGCGGCGTTTCCAGTCACACATTCACCGTTTTGACCTGCTGGCAAAAATGCTCGACAGCGGTGAGGTTGACCATGAATTGCTAGCCGAGATTGAGGACCGCGATAATATCTTCGGCGAGATCGACTACACGGTTTATCAAAGCAAACTCTAGGCAAATACTCGACGGATAAGCAAAAACCTACACCAAGTTGCCTAAAGCCGCGCCGAGGTCTATTCTTATAGTTTTGGATTTAGCGGAGGAAATGATGGTTGATAAAGGTGTGGACATTGCGCCGGCTGAAGGGAAACTTGGTGTTTTGCTCGTCGGGCTGGGAGCTGTTAGTACGACTTTGGTTGCCGGTGTCGAAGCGGTAAAGCGCGGCATTTCGGCTCCGGTCGGGTCGCTCACGCAGATGGGCACGATCCGTTTGGGAAAGCGTACGGACAATCGCTCGCCGCTGATCAAGGATTTTGTTCCGCTCGCATCGCTTGACGATATCGTTTTTGGCGCGTGGGACATCTTTCACGACAGCGCATACGACGCCGCTATGAACGCCGGCGTTCTCGACAAGGACCTCCTCAATCAACTCTCGGAACCCCTTTCATCGCTCAAACCGATGGCGGCCGTTTTCGAGCAGAACTACGTCAAACGCATCACCGGCGAAAACGTCAAGACCGGCAAGAACAAGATGGATCTTGCCGAGCAGCTGATCGCCGACATAGCCAAGTTTAAGACCGACAATAACTGCTCGCGGCTCGTGATGGTTTGGTGTGCCTCGACCGAGATCTATATCGAGGAATCGCCGATCCACGCCTCGCTCGAATCGCTCGAAAAGGCGATGTACGACGGCGACCCATTGATCGCGCCATCGATGATCTATGCCTACGCTGCGTTAAAATCGGGTGTGCCGTTTGCCAACGGTGCGCCGAATCTTACAGTCGACGTTCCGGCACTTGTCGAGTTGGCCGACAAGACGGCGATGCCAATCTGCGGTAAGGATTTCAAGACAGGCCAAACGCTGATGAAGACGATCATCGCTCCCGGCCTAAAATCAAGAATGATCGGCCTGGACGGCTGGTATTCGACCAACATCCTCGGCAACCGCGACGGTGAGGTCCTCGACGACCCCGAAAACTTCAAATCGAAAGAGGTTTCAAAGCTTTCAGTCCTCGAACACATCTTCCAGCCCGAGGTTTACCCCGACCTATACGGCGATTTTTCGCACGTGGTCCGCATCAACTACTACCCGCCCCGCGGTGACAATAAAGAGGGCTGGGACAACATCGACATCTTTGGCTGGCTCGGCTACAAGATGCAGATCAAGATCGATTTCCTCTGCCGCGACTCGATCCTCGCGGCCCCGCTCGCCCTCGACCTCGCTCTTTTCATGGACCTAGCCCAGCGTGCCGGCATGAAGGGTGTCCAGGAATGGCTCTCGTTCTACTTCAAAGCCCCCCAAACCGCCCCGGGCCTCTACCCCGAACATGACCTCTTCATCCAGCTAATGAAGCTGAAGAATACGCTTCGTCATTTGAGAGGGGAGGAACTGATCACGCATTTGGGCCTGGAATATTACGATTAGAATTAGGGAACCGACGCGAAGTCCCAGCAGGGACGATCGACAAAAGCGGTCTGGCGCTGCCAAGAAGTCAGCCCTGCTGTCGAGTACGTCCCGTAACTTCGATTCGGACCCGTAAGAATTGTCCATCTCGTCTCACCTTAATTGTGCCCTTATCGTCTTTTAATGCTGAGCCGTCGGAATACTCTTGAAATCGATAGCAGTCAAAATTTCGTTCGCCGGAATTAAATTGGTCGAAGAGTATCCGTTTCTCCTCTTCATCCAGTGTTCGCCATTCATCAGTGACTAATATTCTCTGCTTAAGCTCGCCCTCGATGAGAGCCGCGATTATTCCACTCTCGATCGAAGCTACACACGATTCAAATCCTGCGTCCCCCATCGTGTCAAAAACGAAATATACGCCGAGGCCGATCAGCGCCACCAGAATGAGTGCCAGTATGGACGGCTCTAAGAATTTGCGATATACACCCATGTATTCATTATACGTTTGCTCACGAATCCGTCAGAATCAAACTCCAGGCTATTAACCTTGAGCCTAATATTGGCTGCCGAAATGGTAAAAATATTCCAAAAAGTTTCCCTTCATTGTTGCGTCCCATGGAATCTTTGTGTTAATGATAGAGGGGAGTTGGGCCTTCATACCCGGAAAACTCTACATCTTGTGGATGCGTCCATTCGGGCGCACTAAAGACCAGCCAACTTATAATCTGTTGATATCATCATTGTTGACGATGCTTGCTCTCCGGCAAGTTAAGCATTCTGAAGACGTTCTAGGGATAGCGGAACTGAAAAGTTTCGGATCAGAGGTAAAAAGATGAAACAGGAACCGGCCAATAAAAAAGACCAAACCGAAGGCATTCTGCTCGACCCCGAGCGCAAGAGTCCGCGAGCTGCTGAGTTTGAAGACAAACTTTCGGCTCTCATTGTCGGACAGGAACGCGCCGTTCGCCGGATGAGCGGTTTGTTTCAGATTTATCTGGCCGGAATGAACAACCCGTCCCGGCCGGTCGGCACCATGCTGTTTCTAGGGCCCACGGGCTCGGGCAAGACGCGGGTCGTCGAGGCGGCTGCCGAGGTGCTCTTTGGCGAACCACACTCGGTCGTAAAGATCGACTGCGCCGAATTTCAACATTCACACGAGATCGCCAAACTTATCGGTTCGCCGCCGGGATATCTGGGCCATCGCGAAACGTCGCCAATGCTGACGCAGGAAAATCTCGATAAGGCCCATACCGATGATACCAAGCTGACATATGTCCTTTTTGACGAGATCGAAAAGGCCTCGGATTCGCTGTGGCAGTTGCTGCTCGGCATCCTCGACAAGGCGACACTCACGCTCGGTGACAACCGCCGCGTTGATTTTTCGCGTTCGGTGGTGATCATGACCTCAAACCTCGGAGCTCGCGAGATGTCTGACATGATCTCCGGCGGAATCGGGTTCACGCCGACAAAGACCGACCAGGCCAAAGAAGACAACGAGATCGACACCAAGATATATCGAACAGCTCTTGAAGCCGCAAAACGTAAATTCTCACCGGAATTTATGAACCGCATCGATAAGGTTGTCGTATTCCGCAGCCTCAAGGAACACCATCTGCGAAAGATCCTTGAGATCGAGCTGACCGCTGTACAGGACCGCATCACTGAATCCGCGGGCACAAAATTCATCTTCGAGTGCACGGATGAGGCGAAGGAATTCTTACTCAGCGAAGGTATCGATCTCAAATACGGTGCCCGCCACCTCAAACGTTCGGTCGAACGGTACCTGGTTTATCCGCTTTCTAACCTTGTCGCCACCGAACAGGTCGAGACCGGTGATTATGTCCTGGTCGATTTCAGCACTGAGACTAACTTGCTGATGTTTACCAAGCAGTCAGGCAAGATGATCATTGCGGATATCCCCGATGACACCGTCGACGACGAGCCGCTGACAAGCGCCGACGCGGTCGGGATGCCTCTGCCGCACGCGCAAGCCGCCGGCGAAAGAGGTAAATCTAAAGGCGAAAATAACGAAGGCTAAACTAAGAGGGGCGGGTTCAAAACCGTCCCTCTCTACTTTGCCCAGTCGAGACTCCGGCTGACGGCCTCGTGCCATCGGTCGACGGCGGACGCGGCAATCCTCTTTGACATTTTGGGCTCGAACCGGCGATCTGACCGCCAGTGTTCGGAGAGTTCCGCTTTCGACGACCAGAACCCGACGGCGAGACCGGCAAGATATGCCGCCCCGAGAGCGGTCGTCTCAGCAAATTGTGAACGCACGACCGGTATTTGCAGAATGTCGGCCTGAAATTGAAGCAGATCATTGTTACAGGTCGCTCCGCCGTCGACACGAAGCTCATTAACCGTTTGGAGCGAATCCAGGTTCATAGCCGCCAGCAAGTCGGCCGTTTGGAAAGCGATAGATTCGAGTGCGGCCCGTGCGATGTGAGCTTTTCCGGTTCCTCGCGTCAGCCCGATTATCATGCCTCGCGCCGTCTGGTCCCAATGTGGGGCACCCAGGCCGGCCAAAGCCGGAACGAAATAGACGCCGCCATTATCAGTAACCGATGCGGCAAGGGCCTCAACATCGGACGAAGTCTCGATTATCCCCAGAGCATCGCGAAGCCACTGTACAACAGCTCCGCCTATAAAGACGCTGCCTTCGAGCGCATATTCGGTTAGCCCGTCGATCTGCCAGCCGACAGTCGACAATAGCCGGTTCTGTGAAACCACAGGTTTGTCGCCCACATTCTGCAGCATAAAGCAGCCGGTGCCATAGGTATTTTTGGTTGAGCCAGTATCGAAACAAGCCTGCCCGAACAGAGCAGCCTGTTGGTCACCCGCGATACCGGCAATAGGAATGCCTCGTAATTCCCCCGGGCCCTCGATCTCGGCATAGATCTCAGACGAAGAATGAACCTCGGGCAGCATCGCCCTCGGCACGCCAAAGATCCTTAGCAATTCATCATCCCATTCGAGGGTGTTGATGTTGAACAGCATCGTGCGAGATGCATTTGACTGGTCGGTAATATGGGCCCTGCCACCTGTAAGTTTCCATATCAGCCATGTATCGACCGTGCCGAATGCGAGTTCCCCGGCGTCAGCCGGTTCCCGCGCACCGGAGATATTATCGAGCAGCCATTTTACCTTGCTCGCGCTGAAGTATGCGTCGGTCTCGAGCCCGGTTTTGGCTTTGATGATATCGCCGTGTAGTGTTCTGATCTCATCGCATATGTCGGCCGTTCGCCGGTCTTGCCATACGATTGCATTGTAAATGGGCTCACCGGTTTCGCGGTTCCAGATGATCGTGGTCTCACGTTGATTGGTTAAACCGACCGCGGCTATATCCCGGGCAGTTAAGTCAGCATTTCGCAGGGCTTCGATCGCGGTTTCGATCTGGGAATTCAAGATCTCAGCAGGGTCATGCTCGACCCAGCCGCTTCGCGGGTATATCTGCCGATACTCTTTCTGCCCGGTTGAGATAGGGCTGCCGTTATGGCCAAAGATGATAGAGCGGCTGCTGGTAGTTCCCTGATCGAGAGCGAGGATGTATTTCATCTATTTTCTTTAGCCGAAAGAGCCTGCGAGATATCTGCCCAGATATCATCTAGATCTTCGATACCGACCGAAAGTCGAAGCAGCCCGTCGGAAATACCGGCCTTGAGACGCTCTTGGCGTGGGATCGCGGCATGGGTCATTGAAGCAGAGTGCTGGATTATCGTTTCGACGCCGCCCAGCGAGGTGGCCAGGATGCAGAGTTCGAGGCGATTAACAAATGCCTTTCCGGCCTCTACCGTGCCGAGGTCGATACCGATCATTCCGCCAAATCCGCCCGGCATCTGCCTGGCCGCGACGTCGTGGTTGGGATGTGACGGCAATCCTGGATAATAAACAGTCTTTACGTCTCGGTGCTCAGCCAACATATTCGCTATGGCGTATGCGTTTGAATTATGTCGCTCCATTCTAAGTGCAAGCGTTTTAATGCCTCGCATCACAAGCCATGCGACCTGAGGCGCGATGTTACCGCCATAGAATTTGTTCGCGCCCTGGCGGGCACGCTCGACTATCTCGCTGCTGCCGACGATCACGCCGGCGGTAAGGTCGCTATGGCCGCCGAGGTATTTCGTAGCGCTGTGGATGACGGCATCGACGCCAAGATCCAGCGGGCGTTGATTGAATGGGGTTGCAAACGTGCTGTCTGCGATCGTGCTGATACCTCTCTGACGTGCGATCGCCGAAACTGCTGCAATGTCTGTGATCTGCAGTACGGGATTCGATGGCGTTTCTAGCCAGAAGAGCTTGGTGTTTGGCAGGGCTGCCTCAGCATAGTTTTCTGCATGCGAGGCGTCGACAAAGGTCGTTTCGATGCCGAAGATCTCAGCGATATGACGCAGAAAATTAGCCGTCGTGGCGTAACCCGAGGCGGGAGCAACAATATGATCGCCGGTCTTGACCATCGTAAATATAGCGGCCGAGATCGCTGCCATTCCCGAGGCGAATGCAAGTGCGGCTTCACCAGATTCGAGTTCGCACATCGCTCTTTCGAGGGCACTCTGGGTTGGATTGCCGAGCCTGCCATAGTAATAGCCCGGCTTCTCTTCGTTATGTATCGCCGATGCCTCATCAGCGTTGGGAAATGCATAAACTGAGGCAGGGTAGATCGGAACCGAGAGTGCACCGAAATTATCGTCGTGGTTCTCGCCCGCGTGAACGGCAAGTGTCGAAATCGATGGTTTGCTCATGACAGTTTTGATATCGTAAACCGATTGGGCAGCTGAGGGCAATCGGACACAGCGAACTAAGGGTTGATTAATATATATGAACACAGTAATATGATGCCGGCCGGCAATACAAATATGAATGAACAAGTAGATCTGGACGCCTGTGAAAAGCTCTTTTTGGCACTTAGTGACCGCACTCGGCTGCGGCTTCTGGCAATGATGGCCGATGGCCCCGTGTCCGTAGGTTACCTGGCTGAGCAGCTGGCCGAAAGCCAGCCCAAAACATCACGCCACCTGGCGTACTTGCGCAACTCAGGCCTGGTAGCAACGTCTCGTGAGGGAAAACATATCTACTACCAGATAGAAGCCCAGCCTGACCGAGCGATACAGAGTATATTGGCAGCAACACTACGCCTAATGACGGGGAATACGGTGACGGAACGGAATCAGGAGAATCGCATCACTGACGACACATCGGCGAAAGCGTATATATCTGATTGGAAGCCAAACGAAATAGAAGTGTTTTTACTCTAAGACAGGCGGGGTATGGGATACACGAGTGAAGAAAATTAAGAATTCCTTGTTGCCTTCTGCTCCGGAAATGGGCGATTCGATCACCCCGTGCGATCTCAGCCCAATCACTTCGGCAAACCGAACCACCGTCGCTACTACACGTTCGTGCTTTTCCTCATCCCTGACGATGCCGCCTTTACCTACCTCGCCTTTACCGACCTCAAACTGCGGTTTGACGAGAATGATCATTCGCCCTTTCGGAGTTAGAAGATCAAGGACAGCAGGGATGACCTTAGTGACCGATATAAACGATACGTCCATTACGGCCAGGTCAAACGCGCTATCGAAGTCATCAGGTTTAAGATGCCGTGCATTTGTTTTCTCACGAACCTCAACGCGTGGATCGGTTCTGAGGGACCATACGAGCTGGTTTGTACCAGCGTCAATGGCAACCACACGGGCGGCCCCATGCTGAAGCAGGCAGTCGGTAAAGCCTCCGGTAGATGAGCCGATATCGATGCAATTCCAACCTTCGGGATCGATCGAAAACGCCTTAAGAGCTGCTTCGAGTTTGAGCCCACCGCGGCCGACATATCGGGTCTCATCGGAAACGCCTTTTATGCGAATCGCGGAATCAAATGCGAACATCTCGGATGGTTTCGCAACCCGATGTTCACCGACCAGCACAATGCCTGCCATAACCATTGCATGGGCCTTCGTCCGCGATGTAGCAAGGCCTTGGTCGACCAGTAGCTTGTCTATTCGTTCTTTAAGGGCGGGTGACATCTTGATCAAGCTGGATAATGAAATGGTACTCTATCGAAAGATGATAGCGAAAAATAAGCTGGATAGGTTTGCTAAGTATTGCTGGTTCGTACTTGCGTTCAATCTCGTTGTGATCCTTTGGGGTGTATTCCTTCGCGCATCGAAGTCAGGGGATGGCTGCGGTCGGCACTGGCTGACCTGCCACGGCGAGGTTATTCCTTCGGCACCTGAGCT
>JBGSXN010000239.1:0-20862 GCA_041751355.1 Pyrinomonadaceae bacterium | reverse complement strand
CCGTTATTTACTGCTTTTGACCAGTTTTCCGGTGATATTGTCGGTAGGGTCACACCCGTTCCCATCCCGAACACGGAAGTTAAGCCTACTGGAGCCGATGATACTGCAGCTTTCAGTTGTGGGAAAGTAGGAAGTCGCCGGGACTATATTGAAGAAGCCTGCTCAGAAATGAGCGGGCTTTCTCGTTTTGTGGAGTTCCAGCCGCTGAGTGTTAATGGTTCAGCCATTCTCGATCCCCCATGTCAATTCTTTGGGTCTATGGTAGTTAAGCCAAAACGGGGATTGTACCCCCCCCCCAAAAAATTAGCGCCAGTCTAAACTGGAGCAATCGGGAATTTTGTTTTGTGAGATATTCGCTGGGAGGCAAAGCCCCCTTGAGACACCGCACTGCTTTCTAAACTTTTCTCCTCTTTCAGTTCAAATTGTGATAATGTACTCGGCATATAGGAGTGAAAAATGAAAAGCCGATTTCTAGTGATTATTGTTGTAATACTTACACTCACAGTGCTGCCATCGTTCGCTCAGGTTTTTCAAAAGGCGGATCGTAAGCTCGAGATCGAGTTTGTCCAGCAGCCTCCCTGTCCGATCGCGATCCGCACGAAATCCGTCAATCTGGACCCTGATCCGGATACCGATAAAGAGAACATCGTACTTGAGATCGAGAATAAGTCGGATGTAGGCATTCGTGCGTACGCGATGGTCTCGGGCGGCAGCCGGTATCCCACAGTCCACACTTGGGTATATCCCACCGTGCCTTTACAGCCCGGAAAAAAGATACTCCGAAGCGTGTGGCCAAACAGGCAGGAACATTACTACTTTTTCTTCGACTATATCCTGTTTTCGGACGGCTCTGTCTGTGGGACCAACAACCATCGCCGTTCGGTTCAGATCGACGGCTACCTTCAGGCCCGCAACGCCGCGATCTTGCGTCTGCGCGAGATTGTTGACGACGAACCATTGTCAGCGAAGATCATAGAGGATCTCGACCGAAAATTGGCCCCGGGATTCTTTTCTGCTGATAAAGCAGGTCCGCCGAACGAGGACACGATAAAAAGTATGCCTCAGCGAGCCTGGGACCACCTCGTCACACATCTCCGTGCCCTGAAAGACCGGGGCGAAGCCGTCGCCGCTCTTACCAACAAGCTCGAAAGTGAGAAACCGCTCGCTGCGGCATTGATTAAATCAAAATAATTTTAGGGATTTTGATTATCCGATAAACGAAAACTGCGCGAGCTACTCATCCGGGACCTCTGCTTCTACCAGCAGAGTGAGAAGCTTCAGCGACTCCTGCCAACCGAGGTAGCATGCCTCGACAGGGATCATTTCCGGAATGCCCGTCTGGGT
This sequence comes from Pyrinomonadaceae bacterium, assembly GCA_041751355.1. Taxonomy (GTDB): domain Bacteria; phylum Acidobacteriota; class Blastocatellia; order Pyrinomonadales; family Pyrinomonadaceae; genus OLB17. Next base: position 19,518 of record JBGSXN010000239.1, on the reverse strand, counting down.
GATATTTAGCTCAGTGCCGACTGAAACCGCCCGAATCTCGATCGTTGTTTCCATCTCTCCCGGCAAATTCGGGTCCTCGAATATGTCCGAATAGCGAAGGCGTTCATTTTCGACGATCTCAAGAAATTCGCCGCCGAATGAGTGGCTGCTCCCGGTCGAAAAATTCGTGAATGACATCCTGTATCGACCGCCAACCCGCGCGTCCATCTCATGAACCTTACCCGTAAATCCATTCGGCGGCAGCCATTTTGCCATGGCATCTGGATCTATAAAAGCGCGGTACACCCTCTCGGATTTCGCCCGCAGCACGCGATGCAGCTTGACCGTACTTCCCTCCATAGTGCTTGGAATCTCCTTTTAACGCGAAAAAAGAATCATCTGATCCATGTTACTTCAAATTTTTCTTGAAAAACTCGAGTGTTCGATCCCAGGCTACCTTCGCGGATTCGGCGTCATAGCGCGGCGTGGTGTCGTTGTGAAAGCCATGCTGCTTGCCTTCGTACATGAAGCTCTCGAATTTCTTCTTGTTTTCTTTAAGGGCGGTTTCATAGGCGGCGATATTGGCGTTTATTCGCTGGTCGTTGCCGGCGTAGTGGAACATCAGCGGTGCGGAGATCTTCGGCACATCGGCAATACCGGCTTGGTTACCGTAGAAGGCGACGCCTGCATTCAGGTCCTTGCCCAGGCGGACGGCGAGTTGGTTGACCATTCCGCCCCCGAAGCAGAAACCAACCGCACCGAGTTTGCCGGTGCTGTCAGAGCGTTGTTTGAGCCACATCGCTGCAGCAACAAAATCCTCGGTCATCTTTTTGCCGTCTACTGTCCGGAATAAGGCGACGCCCTTTTGCTCGTCGCCAGGGTAGCCGCCGACCGACGTCAGTCCGTCCGGGGCGAAGGCCATATAACCGGCTTTAGCCAGCCGCCGGGCCACATCCTCGATATAGGGGTTGAGCCCACGGTTCTCATGAATGACCAGCACCGAAGCAAATTTCCTACCCTTTGCCGGACGTGCAAGGTAACCCTTAATCGAACCGTTGCCATTGGGCGACTGCACGGTCTCGTAGCCGACCTTGATGTCCTTATCGTCCGCGTGGACCGTCTGCGCCCATGCATAGTTCGGCGTCAGGCTCTCAAAGATCGCGGCCACGGTGAGCCCGCCGACGGCGAACCTCGTGATGTGATTCATAAACGAGCGGCGGTCCATATCGCCGTGCTGGTACTCGTGAAAAAGGTCTAATAACTCCTGCGGATATTCGTCTGCGGTTTTGCGCTCCATATTTTCTCCTGTTGGGAAATAATACCTGACGGCGTAAGGGGGTTCAAACGGACGTTTTTTGATAATTCCGATTCGATTGGATTAAACTCCTAAAGTGCTAGCCATAAATTACCTGATCCTTTTCTGCCTTCTGGGTGACGCGGTGAGTCGGCGATTCTTCGGCTTCACCTCTGTCAAGCATCGCCTCGCGGTCGGTTTTCTCGTGGGATTGCTCATTAGCACCTGTTTCACCTATCTCGCGGCTTTGCTCTTCGCTGCGACCAATTCACCGCTAGCCTGGGCGAACCTTCTCTATTCGGTCGTGGCGGTGGGATTGATACTTTGGCTGTCCCGGCGAGTCGATGATTCAGTTCAACCCGGGGATGGGGCGATCGGCCGGTTCTTCGAACGGGTGAGGGGCACCGATGCTCACTCGTCTGATTTACCGCCGCCGGTAGAGGATAGCAATATTGCAATTCATTCATCCCCCACGCGAATTGATTGGGACTGGGTAATACTTGCGATCTGTTTTGTGATCGGCTCATGGCTTTGTTGGGAAACCTTGAGCTATAAGGATGGCAATTTCGAATTCGCTCTAAAAAGCTGGAGTGATTTCGGTGCAAACCTCTCTCTCGCGCAGAGTTTTGCCCTCGGCAGCAATTTTCCTACTGAACATCCTTTTTTCCCCTGTGAACCGATCAAATACCATTTTCTATTCTGGTTTCAGGCTGCCAACTTTTCGTTTCTGGGAATGAATTTGGTTTGGAGCGTGAATCTCCTCAGCTTGATGGCATTGATGGCCTTGATGGTACTGATCATAACGTTTGCCGAGATCCTATTTAGTTCTAGTGCCGTCGGCCGCATCTCGGCCTTCCTTTTCTTTTTTGCCAGCAGTTCTCTTTCATATATCCCGTTTCTGCGTTCTCAAGGGGGTCTCGCCGAGGCACTTAGTTCAATTTGGGAACGGACCACATATCTTGCGTCGGGCTATCCGTTCAGAGGTGATGATTGGGGGGCGCTAGGAGTCACCGTTTTCTCTAATCAGCGTCACCTTATTAGCGGTGTGGGGCTGCTGTTTGTGGTGTTGGTGTTTCTGGTGGATTTTTACAAACGGCATGGGGCCATTGTGGACAGGACGATGCCAGGTGAAAATGGCCCGGGAACGACGACAGATGGAGATGAGTCTGAGGAAGGTAAAGCCGCAGGTGACGAGCTGATCGCATCCTCATCTACGGATTCCGTAACTGACGTCAAACCGGATGAACCGGAAACCAAAACAGCTTTTGTGAATTCGGATCGGCCAGCTTCCTCCGAGATAAGATCGATGCTTTTTGCCGGTTCATTGATCGGAGCACTGCCCTATTGGAACAGTGCGGTCTATGTCTCGGCGGCGATAGTGCTAGCCGGAATTTTCGTTCTTTTTCCATTTCGGCGACAGGTCATTTACTTATTGGGGACGGCCGCAATAATAGGAGCACCCCAGGTCTTGATGTTGAGCTCAGGTAGTGTCGTCCAGGAGGGACAATCGTTCTTCTATGTCGGCTATACCGTAGCTGAGCCAACTATCACTCTTGTTCTTGAATATCTTGGATGGACGTTCGGGATCAAATGGATATTGATCGCTCTCGCTCTGTGGTTTATTCCGGGCACTCATCGAAAGCTCTTCATCGCGGTTACCGGATTATTGGTCGCAGCTTTCCTGTTCAAGTTCAGCGTCGATATCTTTAATAATCACAAGCTGTTGAATATATGGAACTTGTTTGCCTTGATATATGCGTCATACGCGCTATGGATCATTGGAAGGGGTGGAATCGCGCGACTAGTTGTGGCTTCACTGATCGCACTCGCCATGACCTTTGGTGCAATCATCGACCTGATGCCGATCAAGAATGACTCGAATATTATCGTGCCCCACGAGAACGATAGGCTGACTGACTGGCTTCTGAACAATACACAGCCAGGCGATATTTTCCTGACGCACACTTTACTCTCTCATCCGATACTTTTTACCGGCCGAAAGCTGTTTCTCGGGAACACCTTATATCCTTGGACAGCGGGTTACGACGTAGGCAAAAAGGAGCGAGTATACCGAAATATGTTCCAACAGCAAAATTTCGGTGACCTCCTGAAGCTTCTTCTCGAAAATCGAATAGCATACGTTGCAATAGATGATGACGTACGCAGAAACAAGTCAATCGCAAAGTTCAACGAGCAAACGTTCAAACAAAGTTTGGAGATAGTTTTTGAGGACACCGACAAAAAGTATGGAAACCTAATTATTTATAAGGTACCGTTGTCCGACCTGGATGTCGCTGTCCAAGAGCAAACCTCACAATCAAAAGCTTCGAACGAAAGTTCCGTCAGGAACGCATTCGATAGCGAACACGGTGGTGATGCCGGACAATTCCACAACCCGCGGGGCGTCGCAGTCGGTCCGGACGGTTCCTTTTATATTGCCGACACAATGAATGCCCGCGTGCAGAAATTCGCGGCTGATGGACGTTTTTTGGCAATCATCAAAATGCCCGCCGTCGGAATAGGAGCAATGCGCGAACCCAACGGTGTCGCGGTCGCTCCGACGGGCGAACTATACGTAACGGACGCTCTGACGCATCGATTGCTCGCGTTCGGCAAAGACGGAAATTTCATAAAAGCGTGGTTAGGACCTCAGAAGTCTTTCTTCGGTCCGCGGGCTCTGGCGTTTGGCCCGCGGCAGAAACTCTATACTCTCGACCAGGGAAATTCCAGAGTCGTTGTTTTTGATCCCGTTCGAGAAAGTTTCGATGAATGGGGCCGTCAGGGAATCGGCGAAGGGGAATTTGCGCAGCCCACCGGCATCGCAGCAAGTGAAACCCATGTTTATGTAATGGATGCTCTTAACAACCGTATCCAGGTCTTCGATCCAGACGGGAGATTCATCGCGCAATGGCCTGTTCCCGAGTGGGGCTCATATCCATGGCAATACCCGGGCGGGGCATTTGAGGCCGAAACGAAGCGGCTCTACGTGGCCAATCCTCGCTCATCGGAGATCATTGTTTTTGACGTGCTCGGAAATCGCATCGAGGTCATCCGCCCGGTTGGCGGGAAAGATCTGGAAAATCCGTCGTCGTTGGCTATATCCCGAGTTGGGAATCGGAAAGTGTTACTGATCGTAAACACGGGCAGTTCAACCGTTATAAGCCATCCGCTTCCGTAAGGTGAATAGGTCCTATGTGAATTGTCGATCCTCTTTCACTCACGCCCGTCGCCAAAAAATGCAACTTTCTCTCTCAGAAACTATCTAATGATAGTAATCCAGATGGCTTTCGAAACCTTTTTCCGACTGATCTCTTATACCGCCGTTTTCTGCGGGTTTTTCTCGTTATGGGTCTCAGGTAGCTTTGGCATTGGGATAACTGGAATATTCATCGGGGTTATGATCGCCGCCTGGTTCCTCGAAGACACGAAACGGCAGATATCTGAAAAAATCGGAACGACTTTTATCGTTCTGGCATTGCCGGCATTTTTTGGTGTTTGGTGGTTCGGTCTCGTTTCATTTCACGCCGGCGGTACCGAGATCGCGGGTGTCCTTGCGCGCCTGATCCTCTCTCTGACAGCCATTAAACTGCTGCAGCAAAAGAGTTCCCGCGATTGGGTGTTTCTTTACCTGATGTCTTTTTTTGAGGTCATGCTTGCTGCGGGCCTCAGCATCAGCGCGCTCTATCTCGCCTCGTTTATGCTGTACCTGCTGGTTATGGTGTGCGCGATAGTCACCTTCGAGATCCGCAAGACCTCGGCCGCGATCGATCTGGTTACCCGAGGTACGGCCCGGGAAATGGTCGCCCTGCCCATTAGCCGACTGCCTGCTGCTTCCGTCATTCTGCTCGTTCTAATTGCCATGCTGGCTCTGCCGATGTTTTTCACCTTACCCCGCGTGGGCGGGGCAGGTTTTGGCGGCAGCCAGACGGGACTATCAACGTTTTCCGGCTTTTCCGACACGGTTCGCCTGGGCGGCGTCGGTTTGATCCAGGAAAACGATGCGGTGGTCATGCGGGTAAAACTGGAAAACGAAACGGGGAATCGAGGCCTCTATTTCCGTGGAATCATTCTGGATACTTTTGATAACAAGGCGTGGAGCCGATCAAGGGCGAAGATTCGCGAGCCCTTTGAACGCGGGGAGCGTGACCTGATCCAGCTCGACAATGCAACTAGTCGAAACGAACTATCTGTTCAGACCATTTATCTTGAACCTCTTGATACCCCGGTCCTTTTTGCCTTGCCGAGGGCGATCTTGGTACAGAGCAATTTTCCGGTACTATATAAAGATGTTTACGGAGCCATTAGCTTTACATCACGTTTTGAACGGACGAGCTACAAGGTGCTTTCAGACCGAAGCCTTCCGACACCGGAACAGCTAAGGGCAGACAACGCGCCTTATCCTGCAAATATTCGGCCGTTTCGCCAGCTTCCTCCATCCTACGATACACGTATTGCGAGTCTTGCTGAGGATATCACCGTCGGCTATACAAACCGTTACGATAAAGCGAGAGCAATCGAGTCGTATCTTCAAACGAATTTCGGATATACGCTCGAGCAGAAGTCGGGCGGTCCCGAACCTCTTGCTGATTTCCTATTCAATGTTCGCGAGGGGCATTGCGAATATTTTGCCACAGCGATGGCGGTGATGCTGAGAACACAGGGCATTGCCACTCGGATTGTCAACGGGTTTCACGGCGGCGAATATAACGATGCAGCCGGCGTTACGATCGTAAGGGAACGCAACGCTCATGCGTGGGTGGAAGTTTATTTCCCGGCAGAAAATGCATGGGTGCCGTTCGATCCGACCCCGGCAGCCGGATTGAATCCGATGGGGGCGGGAACAGGCTTGACCGGTGCGGTCCGTAAGTATATCGAGGCGTTGGAAACGTTCTGGATCCAGTATTTCGTGGCATTCGATGATCAGGAACAGCGGTCGCTTACCAACTCAGTCCGCAGCGGAATCGCCGGTTTTCAGATTTCTGTGGCCGCATATTTAGAGGCAGTAAGTGATTCGGTGCGATCGTGGTGGGCGGATGTACAGGGCGTAGGGGGAAATGAGGCAAGGATGTATGCCCTTGCCCGTTTGTTGGCTGCGATTATTGGAGTTTTGATCGGAGTATTTTTAGTAAAATGGGCGGTCGGCAAGCTGCAGAGATCAGGTATATGGCGGCGGCTCGGCCGTCGCCTTTACAATGCAAGGGCGCCAGTGATCGTCGAATTTTATGAAAGAATGCAAACATTGCTCACCGAGAAGGGTTATCGTAGAGAGCCGTTTCAAACGCCCCTTGAATTTGCCTCTGGGCTCAATATGCCTGAGGCGGTAATGATCACTAATAAATACAACGGTGTGCGTTTTGGCGAAAAGGACATTTCTCAAGAGGAGGCCATCGAGATCGAGCTTTGGCTTCAGAGAATGAAGAGTAGTGCCTCGTGACCCTCTCGAACGGAATGCCGGTTTAATGCACCGACCCACTATCATGCTATTCTGAGAGTTTGGTGTTGGCGTCTGTTTTTGCACTTATGAAGAAAGTAGGATTCGTCAGTCTCGGTTGTCCAAAGAACCTCGTTGATAGCGAGGTAATGATGGGCCAACTTCTCGAGGCCGGCTATGAGATCACAAATAACTCTGCGGAGGCCGACACGGTTGTTGTAAACACGTGCGGGTTTATCGAATCTGCCAAGCAGGAATCCGTAGACGCCATCCTCGAAGCCACAGCACTTAAATCTAGGGGCAAGGCTACCCGCGTCATTGTCGCCGGATGTCTGGTCGAACGTTATCGCGAAGATCTGATGCAGGACCTGCCTGAAGTCGATGCGTTTATCGGTACATCCCAGGTAAATGAAATTCTACGAGCTGCCGACGAAAAGTTTGACGCTGCTGAACTTACAATTACGCCGATCGGCAACAAGTCAGCAACTTATTTGTACGATGAATATACGCCTCGATTGAGAGCGACTGAATCTCACACCGCGTTTATCAAGATAGCCGAAGGCTGTGATCGTCCATGTGCTTTTTGCTCGATACCGGCTATGCGGGGATCGTTTAGGTCCAGGCGGTTCGGATCGATCATCGAAGAAGCCCGAATGCTTGCGGCCCAAGGGGTCAAAGAGATCGTTCTAATCGCCCAGGACTCTTCGCGTTTCGGCGAAGATCTCGGTGAGGTAGATGCGTTGGCGGCACTAATTCGGGCACTCGGCGAAATCGCCGGCATCGAGTGGATACGGCCGATGTATGCATTTCCAACCCATATCTCGGACGCTTTCCTGGCCGCAATTGCCGAGACCCCAAAGGCTGTAAAGTACCTGGATATGCCGCTGCAGCATGCATCGCGAAACGTTCTCAAGCTAATGAAGCGGGGCGGGAACAGGGAATCTCTGGAGCGCCTTATCGCCCGTGTTCGTGAAAAAGTGCCGGGAATCGCGATCAGGACAACTTTTATAACTGGATTCCCCGGTGAAACCGAAGAGGATTTCGAAGAACTCATGCAGTTCGTGAAGAACTGCCGTTTCGACAACGTGGGCGTCTTTATCTACTCCGACGAAGAGGGAACCGCAGCGAGTGATCTGCCAAACAAGGTCGACCCAAAGGTTGCAACGCAACGCCGCAACCGGCTGATGAAAGAACAGGCGAAGATCAGCAAACAACTAAACAAAGCAAAGATCGGCAGGACCTACAAGGTAATGTTCGAGGGGCTTTCGCAGGAATCAGATCTGTTGTTCCAGGGCCGTCTGGAGGGCCAGACGCAGGAGATCGATGGATATATATTGATCAACGATATCCCTGAAGACCTTGAACCCAGGATCGGCGAAATTTACAACGTTCGAATAAACGAAGCCCACGAGTATGATTTAGTGGGTGAGATACTTTCGCCTGCCGTCAGTCGCGATCAAATTGGCTAGTAGCGCCAGGATTGCGGGTAGCGCCTGTGTGATAAGAATAGATGTCTTGGCGGTCAATCCGCCAAAGATGCCCGCGACGATCACGCATCCCAGGAAAAACAACTTGATATCCTTTCTGTCGGCGATCAAGCCCCAAAATAAACCAGCGGCGAGAAATCCGTTATATACACCTTGATTTGCGGCAAGTACGGCCGAGGACGCTGAAACCTCCGCCGTCATGGCGAATATCTCCCGCCCGATCGGGTGATCCCAAAAGAATATTTCGAGGACCAAGATGGCAATGTGTTCAAGGGCGACAAGGGCAGTTAAAATTAGGGCCAGTATTTTCATCTTTCAGTTGAAAGGCAATTGCGTTTGTCGTCGAGTATCTTTCGCTCGATCAAAACGATTCGACATCACGTAAATATGTATCGAAATTTCGCCGCATTTCGATCATAGAATCACCCCCGAATTTCTCTCGCATTGAGTTAGCCAGGACGATTGCGATCATTGATTCACCGATCACGCCGGCGGCCGGAACGGCGGTGATGTCGGACCTTTCAAAAGCGGCCAGGTCGTCTTTTTTTGAGTCGATGTCGACAGAGTGAAGCGGCCTCCGCAGAGTTGATATCGGTTTCATATAACCGCGTACCCTAAGCTCTTCACCGTTAGTGATTCCGCCCTCTAATCCTCCGGCACGGTTGCTCGAACGATGAAAGCCGGCTGCATACTCTGCGGCATTGTCGGAGTTAACCGATGTTTCGTTAGTTTCAACAGCACCTTCAGCGTTCCCTTCATTCGGTGGATCCATGGCCGTCGAGCCGTAGAATATTTCGTCGTGAACCTCAGATCCGGGCTTACCGGCATTTGCCACACCGGTCCCGATCTCGACGGCTTTTATAGCATGGATCGACATAATCGCCTGGGCTATACGGCCGTCCAGTTTTTCGCTCCACGAAGTATGGGAACCGAGGCCGACAGGCAGACTCTTTGCCACGACCTCAAATATGCCGCCCAATGTATCGCCATCCGCTTTGGCTTGGTCGATCATCTTTATCATTTCTTTTTGGGCAGTATGGTCCGAGCAGTTAAGAGGTGAATCAGCCGGGATAGAAGAAATCTCTACCCAGGTCCGCCATAATGGGACGACCTGTACGTGGCCGAGCTTTATTACATGACTCTTTATTCGTATTCCAAATGCTTCGAGAAGCTGTTTTGCTATGGCTCCGCAAGCGACACGAGCAGCCGTTTCGCGAGCTGAAGCACGTTCGAGAATGTCTCGCAGATCACGCGCCTGAAATTTCTGACCTCCCGCGAGATCAGCGTGGCCGGGCCGCGGGCGGGTGACGATGCGCGGATTTTTGGGTTGTTCCTCAGGCACGTCGGCGGACATTACATCCTGCCAGTGGACGAAATCGTCATTTTCGATCATTAACGCAATTGGCGAGCCGAGTGTTTTACCGTGACGAACGCCTGAGATCAGCTCGATCGTATCGGATTCGATCTTCATTCGACCGCCGCGGCCATAACCCTGTTGACGGCGCCAGAGTTCGTGGTTTATCGCGTCAATGTTTACCTGGAGGCCGGATGGCACGCCTTCGACGATGGCCGTTAGCGCTTTGCCATGCGATTCGCCCGCGGTTGTGAATTTGAATTGCATAAATTTAAAAAATGCCCACGAGACCGAAGAACGGTTAACTATTATCGATCAGATATCATTTTGCGGCGTCCACGGGTTTGGTTGCTTTTCGTCGAAAGACGATCAACCCGATGCTGCCGATTATCAGCAGCCCTCCGAGACCGGTCTGCGGGGGCAGCGTCTCGCCCAAGACGATCGCCCCGATGACGACAGCGAGCAGAGGCGTTACCAGGGATATCATCATCGCTTTTGTCGATTCGATTCTACGCAAAAGCCAGTAATAAAGCCAAAAAGCAGCTATTGTGCCGGCAACCGTCAGATAGATCACGCAGATCACAGCACGCCAGGTCCAGTTAAACGAGAGGGGATTACCCTCGACGGCCAGACTGTAGATGACGATGGGCGGCAGGCCGCAGAGCATCTGGCAGAATAGCAGTGCTGCCGGGTGAAATGCTCCGCCTTTCGCTTTCACGAGTATCGACGCCTGTGCGGCGGCGTAAGAGCCTATTACGATCGCCACACAGCCGAGAAAGGCCATAAAGCTCTGTACCTTAAGCTGGTCGATAAAGATGATCCCGACGCCGATTATCCCGACGCCGACGGCAAAGATCTTTAGTTTGGTAATACGCTCATTCGGCAGGAAAAACCAAGCCAGGATCAAACCGAAGACCGTGATCATCGACTGCAGCACGGCGGCCAGGCCTGAAGTGATGTACTGCTCACTCCAAAATACCGTGCTGTAATTGACCGTAAACTGCAGAACGCCGGTAAGGGCGATCAAACGCCATTCTTTGGTGGTGCGGGGCAGCGGTATCTTTTGTACCCGGATCACGACAAACAGGATCGCTATTGCCAGCAGAAAGCGGGATGAGGCGAATGTTATCGGCGGCAGGTCTTCGAGCCCGATCTTGATAAAGATCCACGTCGAGCCCCAAACCAGACAGAGGATGAGCCAGATGACGATCTTCATCAGTTTCGTTCGAAAAAGCTAAGCCATGTGTCGCCCTGCTTCAAAATTCTCCAGCGGCGAATGCCGCCGACCTCGTCCGGGATCGCTTTTTTGGCGTGGTGCTCGACGATCAGCATTCCCCCATCGTTGAGCAGAGGTTTGCGATAGCCGAATTCGTGCAGGACGATCGAATAGTCAGAATCATACGGCGGGTCAAAAAATGCAATATCCCAGCCCTCTTTATGTTCTCGCCCGGTAAAATTTTCAACCTCGAGGCCAAGGATATCAGTGTTAGACTCAGGCACGCCGAGCTTGTCGAGATTCTCTTCGATCATGGCACACGCTTTTTTGGAACGATCGACAAAGGTTACAAACGCGGCTCCCCGCGAGAGTGCCTCAATTCCGATCGCTCCCGTACCCGCGCAGAGATCGAGAAACCGGGTGTCATCGTCGATATGCGGGGCGAGGACGTTAAAAAGCGTCTCTCGAAGCCGGTCCGAGGTCGGCCGCGTCTTATTGTCGCTTGGGCTCTTTAATGTGCGGCCGCCATAAAGCCCAGAGATCACTCGCATCGTTAAGAGTTTAAGGCACGGAGCACCCTCAACAAAAGGGCTCGAAATGTTGAATTCAGCCGATGCCGGCGAGGAGCAGGCGTTTGTCGGAGCGGGCGTGTTTGACCATGGCGGATGTGTCGGGTGAGAGGCGGCGGTTGGTGAGGTAGTCTTCGGCCTCGCTGCGGGCGGCGGTGAGGATATCGAAGTCGCGGACGATGTTGCCGATACGGAAGTTTTGGATGCCCGATTGGCGGGTGCCGAGGATCTCGCCCTGGCCGCGAATCTCGAGGTCTTTTTCGGCGATCTTGAACCCATCAAATGTCTGCTCCATTATCCCCAGCCTTTCTTTTGCAACGGCGGTCTTTTTGAAATCGGCGAGCAACACGCAGAAGCTTTGCTCCGCACCGCGGCCGACGCGTCCGCGAAGCTGGTGAAGCTGTGAAAGGCCGAAACGCTCTGCGTGCTCGATGACCATCAGGGAGGCGTTCGGAACGTCGACACCGACCTCGATGACGGTGGTGGAGACAAGGATGTCTAGGTTGCCGGCTACGAATTCACGCATGATCTCTTCTTTTTCCGTGGGCTTCATCTTGCCGTGAAGGAGGCCGACCGTGTATTGCGGGAAGACGCGGGTGCGGATGTCCTCATACATTTTCGTTGCGGCCTTGAGGTCCATCTTTGCGGATTCCTCGATCAGCGGATAGACGATATAGACCTGTCGGCCCAGACGTACTTCGCGGTCGATGCCTTTGTAGACGCCTTGGCGCTGGTCTTCGCCGAGCACCACGGTCTTGATCGGCGTGCGGCCGGGCGGCAGCTCGTCGATGACGGATACGTCGAGATCGCCGTACACCGTTATGGCCAGTGAACGCGGTATCGGCGTTGCGGTCATCACCAAGATATCGGGATTGTGGCCGAGGGCTTTCAATTGCGCTCGCTGGAGCACGCCGAAGCGGTGCTGCTCATCGATGATCGCGAGCCCGAGGTTTGCAAACCTCACCGCGTCCTGGATGATCGCGTGGGTGCCGATGACGAGATCAATTTCACCGGCCGCCAGGGCGGCGTGCAGCTTTCGCTTTTCAGCAGCCTTCGTACTGCCGATCAACAGAGCGATGCGATAGCTGGAGCTTTCGAAAATTTTCGCCGCGTTACGAAAATGCTGCTCGGCGAGGATCTCGGTCGGGGCCATCAGTGCGACCTGATATCCGTTTTCCATCGCAGCAAACGCCGCGAGAAACGCGACGATCGTCTTTCCGCTGCCGACATCGCCCTGAATCAGGCGGTTCATCGGCGCATCGGACTTGAGGTCGGCAAAGATCTCGCCGATGACCTTTTTCTGTGCACTCGTGAGCTTGAATGGAAGCAGGGACTTCAGACGATCCTTTGTAATATCGGATATCTCGATGACCGTGCCCTTCGGTTCTTTTCGCCGTTCGCCTCTAAGAAGCTGCATTGTGAATGAGAGCCAGAAGAATTCGTCAAAGATAAGGTGTTTGTGGGCAGGGCTGCGAAACATTTCGTATTCGCTGATCAACGCGTCATCGGGCGGAAAATGGATCTGCTTTAACGCGGCCGCACGGGTGATCAGATCCTGCCTTTCACGGAGATCGGCGGGCAGGTTATCAGGCACACTTCTTTCATCTAAATGTTCCAGCGTGCTGTAAACTATCTCGCGCATGCGTTTTGTCTGGAAATCACCAAGTTTGCGATAGACAGGCACACGCCGCGCGGTGTGGACAGTCGCGAATTCCGGATCGCCCGTGTCTTCGGCGAGTTCTTTCGACTCTCTTTCCGAATTCGGCTTTTCGAGAGCTGGTGAGCTTTCAGGCGTTTCGGGACCGGTCGTTGAGGGAAGTATTTCGAGTTCCTCAGGCTTGTTGACCAATAGTGCGTAGGTCTGCAGCCGCTTGTCCCATTCCCATTTACCGTATGCTACGAATCGGGTGCCGCGCGGGAAACGCTCTTCGTAATAGCTAACAATACGTTTCGCCTGCTTGCCGGAGACGAACCATTTCACCACAACAGGCTTTAACCGGTTTTGAGCGTCGCTGCCGCTTATCTCAAAAATAAAGAGAGGCGGCTGTCGAGGGTCGCGATTCTTGCCCACCTGAAAGCCGCCACTGACCTTTACATAAATCTCGACCGCGGCTTCTAAACCGTCCTGGAGCTGATCGAGCGCAATGAAGTTGGAACGGTCCTCATAGCGAGCAGGGAAGTAATTTAAGAGATCTTCGGCCGTGACGTCGGCGGGGTCGGTCTTTGCGGCGACGGGGGCGATGGCGACGGCGAGTTTTCCGGCCATTCCGGCCGACAATTTTGCGATGCCATGCCGCGGAAATTCCAGAATTGGCGATTCTATGGTCAATCTCATCCGGCCAGTTGCTCAGCGTCAAGGGATAAAATCGGTGTCTTAAAAAGGACTCGTCCGCGACGGTCCGGGTTTTGACACCAGCGAAGAATTGTAGCAAAAAAAAGAAAGCAGGCCATTTAGGACCTGCTTTCAATGATGGAGAGCAAAACGAAGGGGTTATGCAATCTGGTTGACGTGCTTAGTAAGTCGCGACTTATGTCTGGCGGCAGTATTCTTGTGAATAATACCCTTCTGCACAGCTTTATCGATCAGCGAGACCGTTGGATATAAAAGTTCCGTGCTCGCCGTCTTGTCACTGGCGGCAACAGCCGTCCTCAGTTTCTTGATAGACGTTCGCAATTTACTGCGGTTGTTGCGGTTGATCTCTTTGCGTTTGGCGTTCTGCCGAATGCGTTTTTCTGCTGATTTATGATTAGCCATTCAAATTTACCAAGCACCGTTTAATACTCTAAAAACAAACTATTAACTTTAGCGATGCGTTGCAGCGATGTCAAGCAAACGGGTCAGCTTTCGAAATTGAGGATAAAGCCGTGGACGGCATCGACGATGAGAACAAAAATGGGTGGAAAGACGATCAGGTCAACCTGGGGAAACGCTGAGAAAAGACGAGGATTTGTCATCGATCTCAACTCGAAGCCATATCCGACCGCGAGGCCGCCCGCTACCGTTACAACAACGCCGAGGATGATCAGGGCCGACATCGAATAACGCGAGATCTTCCGTTCGGGGATCTCCTGGTCTTCGAGTACGGAATCGTGGATGAGATTGTCATCGTAGGCATACCGGTCGAATGCATCGCGGATGCGGCCAATGATGTGGATAACGCCTACAACGAACAATGATATCAGGGCGATTCGGATGATGTTGCCGAGCCACGACGACAGCTCCTCTGACAGGAAAATGGCGGGCCGAACTATGCTGACCAAAAAAAGTGAAACGAACAAAGCGACAAGCGGAAATATAAATTTCTGAAGAGCAATAGATTCGCGACGCTCCTCCGCAATCATGCGATCGATGATGTCGTTATACCGCTTTTCATAGACCATCTGTCGCCAGCGTTTAGCATGCGGGTTGGCCGAAGCAAAAAATGAATCTCCATTATTGGACGTACTGAATTGCGCATCCAGCAGTCGGCGGTCGTATTTTGAGCGTTCACCTGCGTTTCCCAGTACTTCATAGGCCTCAGCGATCGCGGCAAATTTGAGGGCCGTTTCCTCCGACCCGCTGTTGCTGTCCGGATGTAGCTTGCGCGCCAGGCGGCGATAGGCCGATTTTATCTCGGACCGAGAGGCCTTTGGTGACACTTTCAAAATGTCGTAATAATTAACCATTGAAGAGGATAGCGCGGGAGAGATCGTAACGTTCGCCGGTCATCGGACCATCGCCGAACAGTCGAATTGTACCATATCTACTGAGTTTCAGCTCAATTAATACGGTGATTTCGCTGTCAAATCAGAACTCTTACCTCGCCCCGATCGCGGCAATGAGAGCTTTGGCTTTTGTTAATGTTTCGTCGTATTCGCTATCAGGATCGCTATCGATAACTATGCCGCCACCGACTTTAAATGTCGCGACCCCGTCCCTGATGACCATTGTCCGAATAGCCACACTCATTTCGATCGTTTCGGGCATCCCAAAGCTTTCCGGAAGACGATAGCCGATCGCCCCCATCGACAGGCCGCGACTCGATCGCTCGATCTCATCGATGACTTTCATGGTGTTTATTTTGGGAGCGCCCGTAATTGAGCCGCAGGGAAAAAGGGCATCGAGAATGTTCGCGATCTGAATGCCCGGCCGCAGATCGCCGGATATGGTCGAGACAAGGTGGAAAAGGGTGGGATGCTCCTCAAGTTCGCAGAGCTTTTCGACTCGGACACTGCCGTATTCGCAAACTCGGCCCAGATCATTACGGAGCAGGTCGACGATCATCGTGTTCTCAGCGATGTCCTTTTTGCTCGAAATGAGTTCATTCCCGAGAACGGCATCCGATGCAGGCGAGTCGCCGCGGGGGCGGGTCCCTTTGATCGGCGATGTCGTGATCCGCCTGCTGTTTAGGTCTATTTTGAGAAAACGCTCGGGCGAGGCTGAGACAACTGTCGACGTTTTTCGCATGATAAAGGCCGCATAGCCCGCAGGATGATCCCGACGCAGCCGCAAGAATATCGTTTCGGGCGAAAGGCCGGGAGCAAGCCGGGCCGATAGCTGCTGAGTGAGATTTGTCTGGTATGTGTCGCCCGAACGTATCTTTTGCTTTACTGCCTCGATGGCCTCAAGGTATTCAGCCCTGGTGAAATCCGATCGGACGGTCGTTCCGCCAATTGAGAGAGTATCGGTTGAATGATGCTTTCTGGTCTTGAGATCGTTCAAAATCGACTCAAATTTATCCCTATTTCCAAGTAATCGTGTCGAGCCGTCCTCATAATCGTGGACTATCAATACGTCGAAGAGTGATATAAAAACGTCAGGTTCCAGTGACGCCTTGGAAGAAACTATTTTCTGTGCCCTCGAGCCGAGGTCGTACGAAAGAGTAAAGAAAGCGGCGTGCTCGCCGGCAAGCAGGCCGTTGAGTTTGCTATAGGTTCGGCCGGCGTCTCCGGAGGTAAACTCTATTACATCGATAGGACGGATACCCGCGATCATGAGATGCGAACCTGAATGTTTTACCCCCGAGCTGTCCAATATGCACACGTTTTCGCTTGCAGCTATCCCGAGTAAGGCCGAAACCAACTCGTCCGCCGTAATGTCGAGGTATTGCACGGGCGAAATTTTATCACGAAACAAACTTTCAATTGAGCCGCCGATTAGCGTAATATGATGCCTGCCCGCATTTACAAAGTATGAATCCTGAAATAACCGAAAGACAGACATTGATCCGGGGACTCGGATTGATCGCAGCTATCTCGATCATTATCGGCAACGTGATCGGCACCGGCGTGTTTCTCAAGGCGCGAGTGATGACATGTAACGTCGGCGACCCTAATTGGGTGATCGCCGCGTGGGTCGCGGCAGGCCTATTATCGCTCGCAGGAGCGCTCACTTACGCAGAGTTAACGGCCATGAAACCTCATGCCGGCGGCCCGTATGTCTTTCTGCGCGACGCCTTTGGCAGGATCTGGAGTTTTCTATACGGTTGGACACAGTTGCTCGTTATCAGGACAGGCTCACAGGCCGCAGTTGCGGTCGTAGCCGCGATCGCACTGAACGATTACCTCGACGGCGGTCTCAAACAAACCTTGTTTGAAACAGCGATCTTTGGCATTCCGTGGACGGTCACGTCGCTCGAGGTCATCGCGATAGTGTTCATCGCGATCTTCACCACGCTAAATTGCCTTTCGGTCTCAGTTAGCGGCCAGATCGCGACCGTGTTGACGATGGTCAAGATCGGTTTGGTCATATTTATCGGTTTTGGTGCTTTTGCCTGGGTGACCGGCGGCAGTTTTGACCACTTCTCGATGGCGAGCACCGGCGGCACATGCGAAGGCGTGGCCGAGAGCGTCAAATACGGATCGCTTGAATATACATTCCTGGCCGGTTTCGCGGCGGCAATGCTCGGTGCCTTGTGGGGCTATGACGGCTGGGACAATTTGTCCTTTGTCGCTGGCGAGGTAAAGAATCCGGGAAGGAATCTCCCGATAGCGATCATCGGCAGCGTACTTCTTATCATCGTACTTTATGTCATCGCGCAGGTCGCTTATTTTTATGTGCTCGATCCGGTCGCGGTTGCGTCGGTTTCCGAATCCGGTTCTGTTGGAATGGCAGTGGTCAGCAAATTCTTCGGCGGTGACATCGCTACCTTTGCGACAGGCGTCGCAGTTGCGATCTTTTCAATGGGCCTGATGCTTTCGTCGCTTGGCACTCTGCACACCTCGATCCTGAGCAATTCGCGAATTCAATATGCGATGGCCCAAGACGGGGTGATGTTCAAGCTATTTTCAAAGCTGTCCATAAACGCAGTACCGGTCAACGCAGTGATATTCCAGGGGATCTGGGCGACGGTTCTCGCCCTTTCGGGGTCGTTCGATACGCTGACGGACTACGTTATATTTGCATCGTGGATATTCTATGCAATGGTCACGCTGTCGATTTTTGTATTTAGAAGGACGGAGCCTGACACTGAGCGGCCATATCGTGCGTGGGGATATCCGGTCGTGCCTGTTATATTCCTGCTCGTGACGGGCTGGCTGCTGATAAATACACTGATGACGGGCCCGGTGCAATCATTAATAGGTATCGGGATGATACTTTTGGGTCTGCCGGTCTATTATTTCCTGACACGAAATGAAGGAAAGGCCCTCGACGGCGAGGACACGAGAGATGGCGATCAAGGATAGACGAAGCGGCGACGAACGCCGGACCGTAAATCGATACCAGGTGGAAACGGATGTCGAATGGCAGACATCTGCCAACCGGGAGCCGGGAACCCTAAGCGATGTGAGCCTCGATGGCTGTTTCGTGCTCTCGTCGGGCGATGTGATAGACGGCGAGGCGGTCATGGTATTTGTCCCGCTAGCGGATGGGATGAAGGTCAAGTTTACCGGGACGGTTACGAATCACGTTTATGAGATTGGATTTGGCGTGAGATTTGACAAGATATCGGTTGCGCAGCGCAATCTGCTGGCTAAGATGGTACAGGACACCGAGAAAGGCTAGTTATCGGAATTCTTTAGCAGAAGTGCGTCGGCAGCTACTTCGCGGTCGTCGAAGTGAAATTTGTTGTCCCCGATAAGCTGATAGTTTTCATGTCCTTTGCCGGCAATGATCACAACGTCGTTCTTTCGGGCCATAGCGATTGCTCGAAATATAGCTTCTCTGCGATCGGGGATCACCTCATAATCCGAAGTTCTACCGCTGACTCCCGCTTCTATTTCTTCAATGATCTTTAACGGGTCTTCGTTGCGGGGATTGTCGGATGTGATCACCACGTAATCGCTATATTCGCCCGCTATCTCACCCATTGGCCGCCTCTTGGTTCGGTCGCGGTCGCCTCCGCATCCGAATACTGTAATGATCCGCGCGGGCGTCAAATCGCGGGCAGTTTTCAGGATATTCAACAACGCGTCGTCCGTATGGGCATAGTCGACGACCACCGCGAAATCACCATCGTGCGGTACCCGTTCGAACCGCCCGGGAGCGCCGATGCATCGTGATAAAGCGTCGCTAACGGCGTCGAGGCCATACCCGAGTTCGATCGCAGTCGCTGTTGCAGCGAGCATATTGTAGACGTGGGGTCTTCCAACAAGCGGCGATGTGATCGATACGCTGCCGATAGGCGTCTTGAGTAGAAAGGAAGTGCCTCGAACCAGTGAAACCTCAATATTCTCTGCCGTTAGATCGGCGTTGGCAAGCTGCGAAAAAGTTACCATCCGTTGGTTTGCTGCCGTTAATTCGGCGGCTAGCTTTTGGCCCCATTCATCATCGATATTAATTACCGAGGATCCCGGCCGATTACCGAGACCGCCGTCGAATAGCTTTTTTTTGGCATTGAAATATTCTTCCATCGTGCCGTGATAATCGAGGTGGTCACGAGTAAGATTTGTAAAAACAGCTACTTTGAAGAAGAGTGAGTCGCATCGACGCAGGTCGATGGCCTGTGACGACGCTTCCATGACAGCCATCGAACACCCCTCGTCAACAGCATGCCGTAGGAAACGGTTTGTGTCAGACGCCTCGGGCGTGGTGCGGACGGCCGGTTCGCTGCTGCTGCCGATCCGATATTCGACGGTTGTGAGCATTGCCGGCTTTTGTCCGGCTGCGTCGGCAATAGCAAAACAGAGATAGGTAGTCGTCGTCTTTCCGTTAGTACCGGTTATCCCGACAAGGTCGAGCGCACGCGAAGGCTCGCCGTTTACGATC
>JBGSXN010000238.1:0-7380 GCA_041751355.1 Pyrinomonadaceae bacterium | reverse complement strand
ACGCATATTGTCTACGAGGGCGACCGCCTCGATGAATTCGAATTGAAGATAAAAGGGGCGGATTATCTTGAGATACTCGCTGCCGGCGGCGGGATCATTTCGACCGTAAGAAATACCCGCTCGGCGACCCTTGAGGATCTCGTCGAGGCGAGCCGGCGACGTCTCGACAAGATGCTCGCGTGCGGAACGACGACTTGCGAGATCAAAACCGGTTACGGCCTCGATACCGAGACCGAGCTAAAGATGCTGGCTGCGATCGAACAGCTCGACAAAACGCACGTTATAGACATAGTGCCTACCTTCCTCGCGGCACACGCAGTACCGCCGGAATTCATTGAGAGATCCGACGTATACGTCGATCTGATCTGCGGGGAAATGCTCCACCTTGCGTGGGGGTGGTATCGCCAATCGCATTTCTTCGATAAAGCGACGCCGTTTTTTATCGATGTTTTCACCGAAAAGAATGCATTTGATCTCGCACAGTCGCGACGCGTTCTCGAAACAGCCAAAGCCATCGGTTTCGCCGTCAAGGCCCACGTTGATGAGTTTACTAATCTCGGCGGCAGCGATCTCGCAATCAGTTTAGGTGCAACGTCTATTGACCATCTTGATGCCATATCTGACAAAGAGATCAGCCGACTCGCGGCCTCAGACACGGTCGGCATCGTAACACCGACGGTCAATTTTAATTTAGGCAGTTTACATTTTGCCGACGCTCGAAAGTTGATCGACCCGGGATGTGTGGTCGCGTTTTCGACCGACTATAATCCAGGGTCGGCCCCGTTTCCTTCACAGCCCCTGGCAATGGGTATCGCTTGTCGGTATCAAAAAGTTCTTCCGGCTGAGGCGTTGATCGGGGCAACGATAAATGCAGCGTTTTCCATCGGACTCGGATCGACGACAGGATCGATCGAGGCCGGCAAACAGGCTGATCTCTTGATACTGGATTCAGTCGATTACCGTGAGATCATGTATGAGATCGGGGGTGCGTTTCAGGCAAGGGTATTCAAGGGCGGCCGGGAGGTTTTTGACGGATCGCTCGAATACGATGACACGGAGGATGCGAGAGCCGTGTTTCAAAGCTAAATGAACGAGATCATTATCGATGGCGAGAGCCTTACTTTTCAGCAGGTGGTCGCGGCTGCATACGGCCAGCCGGGTGAACCTCGCGTTGTTTTGTCTGACACGGCACGGGCTGCGGTAGACCGGTCGGCTGCTGCTGTGCAGACACTGCTCGACCGTGGTGAGATCGCCTACGGTATCACAACCGGTTTCGGGGCATTCAAGGACAAGATTATCAGTGCAGAAGAAGTCGAGTTCCTTCAGAGAAACATCGTCCTCAGCCACTCGGTAGGCGTTGGCAAACCATTTGACCGGGCGACAGTGCGGGCAATTATGCTTATCCGGGCAAATACCCTGGCTCGCGGCTATTCGGGTATTAGAGTCGAGACTCTTCAGCTCATTCTCGAAATGCTTAATCACGGTGTCCATCCTGTGATTCCGGAAAAGGGAAGTCTCGGCGCCAGCGGCGATCTTGCACCGTTAGCCCATTTTGCCTGCGTGCTTATCGGTGAAGGTGAAGCAGAGATCGCAGGCGAAGTCATGTCCGGCCGCGATGCGCTCGATCGCGTCGGGCTATCACCGATAAAGCTTGCCGCAAAGGAGGGTCTCGCTCTCACCAACGGAACGACCATTATGGCCGCGGTCGGATTGCTCGAAACGTGGCGAGCCAGGCATCTCGCCGAAATGGCGGATATTACGGGCAGCCTGACGCTTGAGGCCTTGCACGGGACCGTCGCGGCCTTTGACGAGCGCATTCATGCACTTCGGCCGCATCCGCGACAAATTGAATGTGCGGCAAACTTAAGGCGCATTTTGCAGGAAAGCGAGTTCGTTCGCGAATTTGACCCTTCAAATGTCCAGGACGCGTATACGCTCAGGTGTATGCCGCAGGTACACGGGGCCTGCCGTGATGCTGTCGCCTATGCGGAGTGGCTGATAAAGCTCGAATTAAATGCGGTGACCGACAATCCTTTGATCTTTGCCAACGATGAAACTGGCCAGATCGAAGTGATCAGCGGCGGGAACTTCCACGGCGAACCGCTTGCTCTCGCATTCGATTACCTCACCATAGCTTTGACAGAACTCGGTAATATTTCTGAGCGGCGAATTATGCGGCTAACGGACGAGGCTTCAAATGAGCACGCCCTTCCGGCTTTTTTAACGGAACACGGCGGACTTAATTCGGGCTTCATGATCGTCCAGTACACGGCTGCTGCACTTTGCACCGAGAATAAGATCCTTGCCCATCCGGCGAGCGTTGATACGATCCCAAGCTCCGCGAACGTTGAGGACCACGTGTCGATGGGGGCGACCGCCGCTTTAAAACTCCGAACGGTAGGTGACAACCTAGAGACGATTCTAGCGCTTGAGGCATTTTGTGCAGCACAGGGGATTGATTTTAGAAAGAAAGCGATCGGGAGAGGAAGCAAACTCGGAGTAGGAACATATCCGCTTTATAAAGCTTTACGCTTAAAGATACCTTTTATCGAACACGATGAATATATGAAGAATCATATTGACTCGGCAGTTTCAGTACTTTCAACTTTTCAAATGTTTGAGTAAGCAATACCATTGCAGCGTTGTGGAATTGTTTTTTTAACCAGCGTGGATTACTTCGTTTCTTCTCTTTGTTTCTCTGAGGGCAAGAAAGAATTGGAAAATGCTAGTTTCTTCAGCGACCCAGCCGGAAAAATGTTTGCACTATCGACGCCTGCAAAACCTCACTTCATGGTTCTGAAATGAATATCTGCCTCCCCAACATAGAAGATTCCCTTCGATCGATTTCCTCAAGGTCATCTGTCCGATGTAATTACTTCCTTGGGACACCCTTAACTCTGATGTGCCTTCGACATAGTTTGTTCCTGTCACAACATAAACCAAATTCGGTTCTGATGCATAATAGATGTTTCCAGATATTGTCTTATCGCGGTTCCAAACTAGGTTGAATGTAGCGGAACTACCGCCAATCTGACCGGTGTATGCTTTTAGTCCCAAGGTCTTTGAAGATGAGGCGGGCACCGGAATTTTAATAACTGCAGGTGTTGCCGCCGGCTCGTATACGATCGATGGTGTTTGTGGCGTCGTACTGTTTACTGACCCGATCGAGCTATTACTGGCTTGGACCGGGTTAACTGAAGACGACGGTTTCTCTTTTTCATCACGACCATTAATAATAACCGCAGCTACTATTCCGCCACCAATCAACAGTGCCAACAGCCCAACAAAGAAATAAGCAAATATTGGATTAACGCCCTTCCTTTCTGAAGATACTGAGTGATTCCACGGTGCGGGTCCTTGTGATCGCTCATTTTGGATCTTTCTGCGAGGCTGAGACCCCATTACCACCGTGGGATCGGAAACTATATCAGAATATAATGATTCGCCGTCCGTCATACAAAAGTTAAGACTCTCGTCTAGATACACCTGACCGCACTTTGGGCATTTTTTCATTAACTCCTCCCGAAGACATAACTCGAATGACGATGAAGGCATTCTATACAGAAAACTTTTTTTCTGCAAGAATTTGTTATATACGGCAAAACGACTATTCTAGTGAAATGTCTAATCTACGCTGTTCTTCGATTCCGTTTACGGTTGTATTGTTGATTTCATTAACCTTGTCTTGCCGGGAACGGTCAGTTCAGTCAGATCCATCGAATCAACCGCAAGATCATCATCCAGTATTTCTTTCGGAAGATAGTGACACAAATAAACTCTCGAGCGATATTTTGCCCACGGAGTCTATCTCTTTCAAAATTGGACAAGATAGTATTGAAATCCTAGTTTACCGAGGAAAGAAAACAGGTATCGTTTACTTCAATATGCACGACGATGAAAATACTTCGGCGGAGGTGGCTAAGAATTTTACAGCAAAATATGGTGGGACATTTGTGGAGTTGAGACAGACGGGTCAAAGATTAATTTCTTTCCGAATAGGAAATGAAACTTATAAATTCGATCCTAACCGGATCTTTACTAAAGTCGGCATCGAAAAGACTCTCACCAACTATGGAAAATATACTAAGGAAGCCGCCAAAGAGGTTGAACGCTTTTCAAAACACCTAACGGATCAATATCTTTCTAACGTTAGCACTGTTGTAGCTATGCACAATAATACAAATAATGCCTACTCCGTACTGAGCTATCAATCCGGCGGTGAGTTCGAAAATGATGCGCTGAAAGTATTCACCGCGCCGCAAAATGATATTGATGACTTTTTCTATGTAACGAGTGCGGATGTTTTTAATTCGATATCTTCTATGGGATACAATGTGGTGTTGCAAAACAATGCCAAGGTGACTGATGACGGTTCTTTATCTGTGTTTAGCGGCCTGAATAACATTAATTATATAAATGTCGAGGCGGAACATGGTCATGGGGATCAGCAACTAAAAATGCTCTTGAGTCTTCGTGAAGTTATTGGCAAATAACATAGTTAATGAAGTGGACCTTTTCGGAACCGGATCAGAGTTTGTGTGTGGGTGGGACACCGGTCGTTAAGTATGATATTCATGATTCGCTACTTGTAGCCATAGTCTCGGATTACGGAGCCGTCTTCGTTGCCCGAAATGGAGCGGCACCGCCAACCAAGATCATTTTCGGGAATGAAGAAGAAGTCCTGGAATTTCAGAGTTTGCTGGACATAGAATCCGGGATTATCGGCGGTATCGATATCGAGCTCCAAAAACCCGCTATGCTAGCGCTCGAGGCAGCCGTAAAGGAAGCTAAAAAACGCGGGCTGTCGATCTCGCCAAGAGGTGTGGATTCGGGCAGGCGTGGTTACAACCAGACGGTTGCACTTTGGAAGAGCAGGGTCGAACCGGGCTTGACCTATTGGGTAAGAAAGGGCCGTCTGAAAGCGGTCGAAGCTGCCAAAATACGGAGCATGCCGATCAGGCAACAGATCACCGAGATCCTTCGGCTCGAAGCGGATGGCATCTATTTCGCTAAGAGCCTCGATAAATCCATAATTTATTCTGTTGCTCCACCCGGAACGTCACAGCATATTGCGATGCTCGCCTTCGATGTCAAGGAATTTGACAATCCTCGTGTGCGGGCAATCCTTGCCGATAACGGTTGGTTTCAAACGGTCGTTTCCGATCTGCCGCATTTTACCTATATCGGGGCCGCGGAAGAAGATCTGCCCGATCTCGGTTTGAAAAAGGTCCGCAGCGGAAATCGTGATTTCTGGGTCCCGGACATAACTGATGCACGGCCGCCAAAAAAAGAGTCGGCCGTCAAGCCGACTCCCAAACCTCGCTAAACCAAAATTAAATAAATCAAGGTTTTATCCCGACAGCGGCCGGATAACCCTTTCCGGCCAGTTCCGGTAGAGTGAATGATAATTCCTTTGCACCCTTGATGTTCCGCGTTACGCGGCCGGAGGAATTGGAATTATTCGAATTCGTCGTATTAGAGTTCGCATTGGCTGAGTCGACCGGTTTACCGCTTGCATCGACAGCCATGGCCTTGATGCCGTCCAGCAGTTTCTTTCGCATAGCATCATCGAGAGAATCGAGCTGAACGCCAAACTCAGAGAGGGTTCGCTTTAGATTCTCCTCGGTATTCGTACCCCTCTCATATACATCTCGATATATCCTGAGCGTGCCGTTCTCGACGACGATCGTTTCGTAGCGCAGCTCGACCGGGACATCCTGACCCAATTTAACCTCTTCGGTCTTCGTTTTCTTCTTTTCGTATGCCTTGATATCTTCGAGCGACATGGGTTTGCCCGAGATCCTGGAGATCTCCATCGCAAAATCCTGGACCTGCGGACTCGTTAGCCCGACGCATCCGTGAGAGGCAAACGTTCCAAGCCTCGACGGAGCCTTTCCGCCATGGATCAGTGAGGGCAGCCCGATCGGGATCTTTATTGGCCCGAGCGGATTCAGCTTACTGCCCGCCTCTACTGTTTTGCCCGGGCTGACTTTCCCCTTGACCCAGGGCTCGTCCGGCGGCGTCCATGTCGGGTTAAAAATGATCGTGCTTGCCTTTCGCAGACCGGTGGGAAGCGGAAATTCAGGGTATCCAATGCCTATCTTGTATGATTTAACGAGTTTCCCCCCATCAAAAAGGTCCATTCGATATGCAGGGATGTTAACCACAACTCGCGTATCGGTCGGGACCGAATTTGCTTTGCCCGGCAGCGGCTCGCCGGCACCGACCCACTTATTCTTGACGAAGTTTATAAACCGGCCTCCGCGATCCTCGCCAAGTATGTCTTTTACAGCTTTCGTAGCATTTTCCGTCGCATAACGCGTCGACCTGGCGTCGTCTTCCGAAGGATCATTTGAAAGGGCCAGCACGTCGTTGCGTGCTCTGGACGTCAGCTTGTCGACCTCTTCATCCGTCAACTGAAGCGCTGTCCGTGCCTCACTGACAAATGCATCGTCGACCAGCATTGCGTCAAGCATCGGCATCGTGAAGGGCGCGTTCGTCACACGCTCATTCACTGCGCTATCCGCCGACGGAGAGGCATTAGCCGCCGGGGAGACCTCGGTATTTGACACCGTTCGGTTCGATCCGCCCGTTTCAGGAGGAACGCATCCCATCGTAAAGACCAGGGCCGTACATGAGATCAAAATGAAAAGGTATCGGAAAATTGACATTGGTTTTAACTCCAGTTTGTGTTGAATAGACCAACTCAATCCTGACATTAAATACCGCGATCTTCCGTACCTTGCAATACTTAAGGACCTTTTCTTAGCAGGTTCCGGTCCCGGCGATGAGCGATCAGGGTAAGATTTCGCATCTGCCTTCGACTTGGAAGATCTCAAGCCGGAATCTCGATGTTACATTGGCGATGAATTTCCACGTTTCCCAATGAACACATCTTCTAGGTTGTGAGTTGGGGCGATTCTCTTATCTGCTAAAATCGCCGACCGCGTCGAATGTGAGTGCCTGTTGTTGTGAGTTGGGGCGATTCTCTTATCTGCTAAAATTTGGCGGTGCGGCGGTTACAGCGGGCATTGGTTGTGAGTTGGGGCGATTCTCTTATCTGCTAAAATCCACTCATCCAGCGTCTCGCCAAAGTGCGTGTTGTGAGTTGGGGCGATTCTCTTATCTGCTAAAATTTTGCAAAGCAGGCATTCGAGAAGGTCCCGGTTGTGAGTTGGGGCGATTCTCTTATCTGCTAAAATTATAGACCGGGAACGTCTGATAGTTTATTTGTTGTGAGTTGGGGCGATTCTCTTATTTGCTAAAATGGCACTGAACAGCTATTTATTACCAATAGGTTGTGAGTTGGGGCGATTCTCTTATCTGCTAAAATGATCGACAAGGTTGATGGATGAGGCGGTAGTTGTGAGTTGGGGCGAT
>JBGSXN010000237.1:0-12897 GCA_041751355.1 Pyrinomonadaceae bacterium | reverse complement strand
AGGCTGATTTATCAGCTCAAGCAGGCTCTTGCCGACGCCTTCGGTAAACGCCAGGCCGAGTTGCCTTTTTAATTCCTTGTCATACTTCGGCGCGGCGTCTATTGCCTGCATTTCAGCCTCGCCGAGAGCTTCAACATCATCCGCCCAGCCTTTTACCGTTACGTTTCCCTTCCCATCCTTCATCGAAGCCAGAAGGCGAGCCAAGGTCATTGCGGGATTGGGCGACCAATTGCCGTAGTGACCGCTATGAAGCGGCCGAACTGCCCCGTAGACCGTCACATCGACATTCACATCCCCACGCACACCGAAAACCACCTGCTTCCGGCCCGATTGATGCACCGGTCCGTCGCATACGATAAATGCGTCTGCTTTGAGCAAGTCTTTATGTTTCTCGAGGATCTCTTTAAGATTTTCCGAGCCGGCCTCTTCCTCACCCTCGAAGAAGAATTTGATGTTAACGGTGGGCGTTATTTTCTGCGCAATAAGAGCGTCAAATGCCGTCAGTATCGCAAAAACCCCGGCCTTATCATCGGAAGCAGACCGGGCGTAAATGCGCCATTCGGGATCGATCTTCTCTTCATCTTTAGGAAAGGGAATCGTCGTACCGCCCTTCTCAAGCGCATTCGTTCTTAACACCGGCTCCCACGGCTTGCTCCCAGTCCACGCGGCAGGATCCGTCGGCTGCCCGTCATAATGTGCGTAAAAGATCACCGTCTTCGCCGCACCCGGTGTCATCCACTCCCCATAAACAACCGGCGGAACTTTCCTATCAGCTGCCTCAAGCAGCCGCGGCTTCAAACCACGCTTCTGCATCTGTGCAACCAGGTAGTCGGCGTTTTTACGAATATTCGGCGTATCTGACGAAACATTCGCGATAGCGAGCAGTTCGAAGTAATCGGTGAGGAGGCGGTGTTCATTGGCACGCGTGTATTCACCAACGCGAGTCTTAACGCTGCTTTGCGAAACGGCAAGACCGAAAAAAACGAAAACGCAGAGAGCGATCGAAACAATCTTAAGCATAAAAAAATTCCCGCAGCCGTGTCCGACTGCGGGAATGCTAACACAAAATACAGTCTAAAGCTTAAGCCGCAGGGCTCTTGAAGATCTCCGCCAATGCCCGCAGTCGCATTGCATCGGTAGAGTTCGTAGAACTGGCCGCGCTTTTCTCGAGCGATTCGGCGTGGGTCTTGAGCCTGCTGCGCCCGCCGCTTGAAGCCTCGGCTTTTTGTATCGCCTGCCGAAGATCGGTGACCTTGCCAGCGGTTAAGGCCTTGGAGCGTTCAAGCTGATCGATGTATGCCTTAGCTACTGTTAGCGATTTGGGCCAGTCGAACCTCTCCTGGGTCTGGACGTTCAATCGATCCCACCGGACCGCTTTCGCGGCATTTATCTCATCCTGGGAAAGATGCTGCGTCGGGGTCAGCTCAAAAATGTCGAGCCCGCGGGCGATCTCGGACGAATAGATCTTGCCGTTGTACCAATAGGCTGACCAAGAGCCGCCCATGATCAGCATCTTAGCGTCGATCGGGCCGCGATCGAAATAGCCGATCTCGAAGGGTTTCGCCGGGTCGGCAAAATCCATGATCGATATCCCGCCCTGGTACCATGCCTGCACCTTAAGGTCGCGGCCGGGAACGGGAATTAGCGAGCCGTTATGTGCAACACAATTCTCGGCCTCGGTCTGCGCGGCGGACAGTTTGTAATAGCTGGCAAACTTAAGGTCATTGCCCGACCGCCAAAAGATGGCGTTGGCTCCCCACTTGTCAGGATCGTTCTCGCGGCAACGCGGGGCCATCCCGCCGCCCCACTCGTCGGTATAAACGACCTTTGAACCATCATTCGAGAAAGATGCCGAATGCCAGTAGGCATAATTGGGGTCATTGACTGCCGCCACACGTTTCGGATTTATCGGGTCCCTGATATCCAGAAGGATGCCGTTGCCGGCACATGCGCCAGCCGCGAGGCCGATCTCGGGATAGGCGGTAATATCATGACACTGATCGGTCGGCTCAGGCCGTCCGGTTCCATGCGTCTCGCCGCTTTTCAGGACATTGATCGCACCTGTTGCCGGATCGCCGAATATTCGAGGGGTCGAAACGATCTTGGCGTTCTGCGGAGCAGCGAGCTCCACCTTGATCACTTCGATACGGAACAAAGCGGTGTTGGGGTCCTTTTCCGGCGGGCCGCCCGAGCAGCCTGCAAGTTCCTCACTCGGACGGACATTCGACGTTCCAGACACGTAGATGTAGACATTGGCATTATCCTTAGGGGCGGTCACCAGGGTATGTGTGTGCGAGCCGCGGCAGGTCTGCACCGCGGCAACCTGTTTCGGATTCTGGATATCGCTTATGTCGAAAATCCTGACGCCCCGAAAACGTTCCTTTTCCGCGACGGTCGGAGGAGCCTCTCCCTCCGCAGCGGGAGCCGGTATTGGAAATCCCTGCTCACCGCAATCGAGCCGGCCATTCTGCATCTCGACCGACATAAAGAGCAGGTTCTTATACACAGACACATCGCCCTGCCCGCCCGGGCAGATCAGAGAGGTCACCAGCCGAGCCTTGGCAGGGTCCGCGATATCGTAGATATTGATGCCGTGAAAGTTTCCGAGGAAAAGATGATTGCCCTGGATAGTGAGATCAGAATTGGAAAATGCTAGCCCCGCGAACGACATTTTGATCGCCGGCGGGATCATAGCCGCATTGGGAACGCCGAGGGCCTTCATGGCCGCATCTACTTTCGGGCTGTTTGGGTCAACCCCGAGATCGAAGGCGGCCGGTTTCTTCAGCAAGAGGACATGCTTTATACCCATCGATGCCTCACCGGCGTCAAAGAGCCCGGGCGACAATTTTGCCCGCGGATCGCTGACGTCGGCACCCTTCATCCCAGGGGGCATGGTCGGTTTGGGTGTGGGCGCATTCTGCGCTACCACAGTTGCGGCAACAATAAGAAGGAAAGCGAAAATGCCTAAGGTCGTCGTATATGCTCGGTTCATTTTGTTATTTACGAATTTTCTCCAGTAAAGTTTTCATTGTGGTGATCTCGGCACGCTGGCCCGAGTCGACATCGCTCGCGAAACTAAACAATTCTGCATTCTGGCCGGCACCGGCCGTATCGAACAGATCTTTTACCATCACGAGAGCACCCTCGTGATGCTGGATCATCCCGGCGAGGAAAAGCCGGTCGAATTCAGTGCCATTCGCTTTTCGAAGCTCGTCCATCTGCTTCGCGGTCAGCATGCCGGGCATCATATGTTGAGAGGCTCCATGGCCGTGATGCGAATGCCCGGCGGTCGCCGGAGCCGCCGGATGTCCCTGGAGCATCAACCACCGCTTCATCAATTCCATCTCATCGACCTGGGATTTGCTAATACGTTCGCCGAGCAGATGAATGTCCCTGTTCTGGGTACGCGACGCGATCATGGCAGTCATCTCGACCGCCTGGGCGTGATGCATTATCATGCCCCGCATAAACTCGATATCTTTCGGCGATACAGGCGGAAGCGTCGCCCTCATCGTCGACGGCAGCACTGTCGAAGGCTGGCCCGGAGCGCCCGGCCGAATGATCACCGGAGCGTCCGCCTGCTGAGCGTAGGCCGGCAACGTCAAAAGATAGACAAGCAAGCCGAAGAGAAAGATTTTGTCCCCCATATTAGTATCAAGGCTCATCAGCCGCCCATTGAGACCAAGCAACTTACCACTGTATGCGACGCCAAACTAACGGTTTCAGGTTGCTAAAAGATGCTCCGGCTGCTAGTACTGCATCAAATCGTTAACGGCCTTCTCCACATCCTCGGATTGAGGGAGAATGAAATCTTCCACCTGAGGAGCGTAAGCTACAAACGTATCGGTCGCGCCAACACGTCGGACCGGGGCGTCGAGATACTCGAACAACTCATTCGATATCCGCGCCGCGATCTCGGCGCCGTAGCCGTATGAGATAGGGTCCTCGTGGGCGACTATCACACGAGAGGTCTTCTTGACAGATTCGGCGATCGCTTCCCAGTCATAGGGAACCAGGGTTCTAAGGTCGATGATCTCTACCTTAATGCCTTGCTGTTCGAGCCGTTTGGCTGCCTGGTTGGACCGCTCGACCAATGCTCCGAAAGTGATGATGGAGATGTCGGTTCCCTCACGCACCGTCTTTGCCTTGCCGAACGGGATCAGGAAATCGCTCGATGGATACTGCGATTTGTTGTAAACCTGCCGGTAAAGATGCTTGTGCTCGAGGAACAATACAGGATCATCGCAGCGGATCGCCGTCCGCAATAGTCCATTAGCATCGAGCGCCGTTGACGGGTAAACGATCATCAGGCCCGGCGTGTGCGAAAACAGCGTAGTGCCCGATTGCGAATGATAAACCGCACCGCCCTTAAGATACCCGCCCACCGGCACGCGAATGACCATCGGGCATTTCGTATCGCCGTCCGAACGCCAGCGTGTGACCGCGACCTCGTTTCGGATCTGGTGAAATGCGGGAAAAATATAATCAAAAAACTGTATTTCTACCACCGGCTTGAGCCCGCGGATCGCCATTCCTACCGCACGGCCGACGATATTCGCCTCAGCCAGCGGTGAATTAAAAACGCGTGCTCCGCCGAATGTACGCTGAAGATTCGCGGTGACCTTAAACACGCCGCCCTTGCCCTTGACGTGTTCGAGATACTCCTCGCGAGAGCAGTCAGCCACGTCCTGGCCAAAGACGACGATCTTTGAATCGCGCTCCATTTCCTCGTGCATGCAGCGGTTGATCAGGTCGACCATCGTGCCCGCATTGCCGCTGAGTTCGGCGCCATCCTCCGTATCAAATAGCTGACGGTCGGTCGGATCTACATCGGGCGAAAAGACATTACGTAATGCGGACTCCGGTGGAGGCTGAGGCGTTTCGATCGCGATATCTGCGGCCTTATTGACCTCTTCGTCGACCTCTTTGCGAAGTGCTTCGAGGGCCTCAGATGACGCTATTCCCTCCGTCATCAGATATTCGGCAAAAGTCGTTATCGGGTCGGTCGCCGCATCGGCCTGACGCTCTTCCTCGGGGCGGTAGAGCTTTTCATCATCCGAAAGCGAGTGTGAATACGGCCGGATCACCTTTGCATGGACAAAGGCCGGGCCCTTGCGTTCGCGGCAATATTTTACGGCCCGTTTCATCGTCTGATAGCTCTCGATCGGGTCAGTTCCGTCGCATTTTTGAATATAAAGGTCCGGGAATCCCGCAACGAGCTTCGAAACATCTCCGCCGGCCGTTCCTACCTCGACCGGGGTCGAAATGGCGTAGCCATTGTCCTCGACCATGAAGATAACGGGCAATTTCAGATTACAGGCGGTATTGAGAGCTTCCCACCATTCCCCCTCGCTGGTCGTGCCGTCGCCAACAGACATATAGACAACCTCGTCTTCCTTAAAACCGACGATCTTGTCCTTGAGTCCATCAACAAGCGACGCCCGATAGCTGGCCTCAGCCGCTCCGACCGAATGGAGCGCCTGGGTTCCCGTGCAGGACGACTGCGAAGGCACGTTCAGGTCCCGATGGCCCCAGTGCGAGGGCATCTGCCGGCCATGCGAATTCGGGTCTTTTTCAGCCCCGACCGCAGACCAGAGCATTTCCTGAGCCGTCATTCCAAGCCCGAGCATCAGGGCACGATCACGATAATAGGGAAAGAACCAATCGTAGGCCGGCTTCATCGCGAGGGCAGCGGCAGCCAAAATACCCTCGTGCCCTGCACCTGATATCTGGAAAAATATCTTATTCTGTCCCTTTAGCTGGATCTCTTTATCATCGATCCGCCGGGACATATACATCGTGCGGTAAAGCCCGACCATCGCCTCGGCATCGAGGCCATGCGGTTCGTCGATCTCCTTAGACGCTGCCGTGGTGTCGTCCGACGGTTTATCAGCTTCAGCTTTGGCTGACTTGGGAGCGGTCGCCGTTTCCACATATCCGTCACCAAGATTCTCTTTCTCAGCGACGACCTCGCCGCCGTTGTTTTCAGCTTCGCCTCTGTTCGATTTTTGGTTGATATCCTTCGCAGCAGTTGCCATTAAGTAAGTCCTGATAGTAGCTTTTTTAATAAACGGGTAACTTTTTAAGATATCAAAAATGGCAGGGTCGGGCAATTTGACGACTAGCGCCGACGCGGATCACAGGAGTGCCTCGGCTGCTAAACGGCCGGAAATTACTGCTCCTTCCATACTGCAAATGTAGTCCTGCTTCGTGTAATCACCAGCCAGGGCGAGCCCTTTTATCGATGTCCGCTGTCTTGGCCGCAGAGCTTCGCTGCCGGGTTCGAGCAGATAAAACTCCGAAGCGTGCCTTACAACAACCGCATTTTTTACACGGCCGGTAACGTCAACACCTTGTCGTTTTAGGTCCGCCACCACTGACGCAACTACGTCATCGTCGGTCATATTCATAAAAGGCTCGGTTGGCGTGAGAAACGTCGAGATCCGGCCGTCTGACTCGCGAAACGTCGTATGTGACTGCTCGGCGAATGTGCCGAGGATAGAATTCGGGCCGAAAATGATGTGATCGTCGGAAATTCCGGGCGAATCGAGCTCTAACTGAACCGCTACGCCGGACATGTCGGGCAAAGACAGCAGCTTTTTCAGCTCTTTATCGCTCGGATCGCGACCTTCTAATGACGCGGCAATGATCTTTTTTGCTGGTGCGATCTGGGTGGCGATCACGACGCGCGGTGCCTGGTAAGCGGTCCCTTCCGCGACAACTCCAGCTACCTTTCCGTTTTCGATCGTTATGCCCTGAGCGCGGGTACCTAAAAGAATTCGCCCGCCGCGTTTCTCTATTGCTGCAGCCAAGGGGCCCGTCATAACACTTGTCATACCGCCGCGAAATACCGCCAAACGGCTCTTATAGGTCCGTTTGGTCGCTGCCCACGACAACGCGAAGAACGGATATGCACTATAACGCTCGGGCGGCAGGAAGAAGAGGCCCGAAGAAAGCGAAAAAATGACTGTATTGATCACATTCTCGCTCACGCCCTGCTGCCGGGCGTACTCTGCGACCGAAAGGCGGTCAAGCGAAGCAGGATCACGCAGAAACCGGGCAGTTCCCACGATCATGAATTTCGATAGCTGCCATTTATCTTTCCACGAAAGCAGTTCGCTATTGCCGAGCGCACCTCCGATGGTCCTGAACGGCCGAAAGAACATCGAAACGCCAAAACGCCCACTCCGGCGCCTTTTCTTGGGGTCGGAATTCTTATCACCGCCTTCCGCGACGCGGATCTCTACCTCGTCCTGATAAATAAAAACATCGTCGAGATCAATTCCCGCCCGGCTGAGCAGCTTGGGAAATTCGTTGTAAAAGCCGACAAACTTGTGAATGCCCGACTCGACATCCATCCCGTCGGCTTGCCAATTGGACGTGCGGCCGCCGACCTGAGGCTCAGCCTCGATCACCAGCACCCGCAGCCCTTTTTCAGCCATTTCGAAAGCCGCCGATAGACCGGCTAGGCCAGAACCGATCACGATAGCATCATGCAGTGTAGAATCCATATCATTCCCCCTTTTTTTGCCCCCAAGGGCTACCCTTTACTGGGCCCTGAGTACCCAACCGTTAGGGTCGATGACAATCGTTGGTGGAGCATCTGAGACTGAATCAACCCGGTATATTTGTTTTTCGTTTGTGGCGTTCAGTCGAACAGTTTTCCCGTTCCCTACGATATCGAAGGGCATGGGAAACGGCAGGTTATTGGGCGTCTCCCAATAGAATTCGATTCGGCCTGGATTAATCGTACTGACTAATTTCGGCAATTTTGGCTGCCGCAGATACATCTCAAAAAACCAATCCAGATCCATCTTTGATTCTTCCTCGGCGATGGTCAGGAAATCGTCGGTGTTGACGAGTCGCTGCTGGCGGCCGCCGGTCATGGATTCCATTTCTTTTCGCGGGTATGCCATCCGGCGGAGTGCACGGAAGAATGCGTCGTCGCCGATCAGGTATCTTAGCGTGTGCAGCACGACGGCTCCTTTACCGTAGATATCTCCATCGCTCTTGATAAAATCGGGCTCCTGCAGGTACACCTTGTATGAAACCATTGGCTCGCGCGGTGCGACGGGCTGCATATTTCGCGTAGCCTTAGCGCGCACTTTCATTGCCTCAAAATATGCATCTTTCTTGCCGAGATGTTCCAGATAAAGCGTGTCCATAAAGCTCTGGAATCCTTCGTGGATCCAGAAATCACGCCAATCACTCGCTGTCACCAGGTTTGCCCACCATTCGTGCCCAAACTCGTGAAGCTGGAGCCAATCGTAGCCGTGCTCGTTGTATTGGAATTTGTTTCCATACGCGAGATGGGTCGAATGCTCCATGCCCAGATGCGGTGTTTCTACGATGCCCAGTTTTTGCGAACGCCAGGGAAATGGCCCCAAATACTTCTCATAAAAGACGTTGTACTTCTTGGTTTCCTCTATCAGACGCGGGCCTTTTTCATAGCTTTCGGGCAGGATGTAGAACTCGATCGGTATCGTCTCGCCGGTGATGCTCTTGACCGAGTCCTTGATGAGGCGGTAAGGGGCCGCGTCGAAAACGAGCGAGTAGTTCGGGATCGGCTCGGACATCCGCCAGGTGTATGTGCTAAAACCCTGGTCTTTGCTAACCCCCTCGAGACGCCCAGGACCCACTGCCACCAGCGGATCGGGAACCGTCAACCGCATGATCGCCGATTCCGGTTTATCGGACGGATGGTCCTTGCATGGGAACAGCAGATCAGCTCCGTCATTCTGCAGGGCAACCGATATCCAGTCAGCGCCGCTCGGGGTTTTTGCCCACATAAAACCGCCGATCCACGGCGGATTAGGTGCGACACGCGGCGTGCCTGAATAGCTAATGACTGTCCGAAATTCTTCGTTCGGTTGTTTGGTCATCGGAAACCAGATCCAGACCTTGCCTCCCCTTCGCTCGTATTTGAGGTCTACGCGGCCGTCGGTCAATTTACTTATCGTGTATGGCAGGTCGAGGTCGAGAACAATGACGTTCGTGGGTATCACCGCCCGCGCAATCATGCTCGTGGTCCCGACAAGGCTTTTGTCACGCGGGTCGGCCTTGAGCGCGATGTCGTAGCTCTGGACATCAAATACCGCCTGCTCAAACATCAGAGGTCCGCCAGTCTCAGTCGGGCGAACACCATGTTCACGCTGTGAATAGGCGGAAAGCGTAAATAACAATACAACGACGAGGGCACTGAGTTTCTTCATATAAAAAGTGGTTGTTGTTACACTTTACACTCGAATTGCTATTACGGAAAATGTATTCAATGAAGGCCCATCTTACTTTTCTTCTACTTGCTCTGGCACCACTCTGTGCGACCACTTTGGCACAAGATTCAAGCCCGGCCCCGACGCCGGTTCCGGAACCTAAGAAATCCAACGAACGCCCCGCAGAAAATGCTCCAGCTGTTGCCGAACCGTTCGACAAAGCCGACATCAAGACAATGGCCTCAAAGTGTGTGGTGCTCGATACGGAAAACGGGCTTATCCAGATCGAGCTTTACCCCGAAAGTGCACCGGAATCGGTACGCAACTTCTTAAATCTTGTTTCTATGGGAGCGTTCAATACAACGACATTCAGTCGGGTCGTGCCGGGATTTGTCGTACAGGGCGGTAATATCTGGACCCGTGAGGGTGGCGTGTCGATGGAACTCGGTCGGCGGGCCAGGCGAACGATCCCCGATGAGCCGAATAAGATACTTCATGAACGCGGTATCGTTTCGATGGCACGTCCTGACGAGGCCAATTCGGCAACCACTAACTTTTTCATACTTGTCGATTCTGCCGCCTATCTTAACGGCAAATTTGCCGCATTTGGCCGGGTCACAAGAGGCCTGGATGTGGCCGATGCGATCAACAAAGCCTCTGTCGAAGACGAAAAACCGGTTAAGCCGGTGCGAATCAAAAAAGCCGACGTCATAACCTGTGCGAGTGCCGCAGCCCATCAGATCTAGGCTGACGGTTGTTCTCATTGATCGTCAGCGAGATCGAGATCGAGCGTCATTCGGTACTCATTGGCCATCGAAGGATGGCCATGGGCCATAGCGGCGTCGATCCCTTTTTTGTAGGTCTCGACGGCCTTGTCGCGATCACCCGTTCGAAGATAGGCGTTTGCCAGCACACCGTAAGCGTTGCCTTCGTCATCGGCTATGGCAAGGTATTTTTCCAGCAGCTCGATAATGGCCGCATTATCGTCGACCTTTTCGTATTCTTTGGCGAGGCCGAACATTACCATCGTATTCTCGGGATCAGATTCGAGCATCTGACGAAAGACTTCTATCCTGTTTTGCATGTCTCCAATATTATCAGAAGAGGCTCGGCTGGGCGGGCTCGGGCAGTGGAACCTTTTCAGTTTCTCGATCGCGGACATTGAATCTTAATCTGTTTGCGTGAAAAGCGAAGAGCTTTTTGGTCACCTCCCATTGCTCTGTCCTGCCGGTACTTCGTTCGGCGAAAGTACGGTGCTGGAGCGTGCCCCCGCGCTCGCGTATCATGGCATTGACGATCTTTTTCACTGCCGTCGGAGACAGACGTTCGTGCATTTTCTGAACAAAATACTCTTCGATCGAATCGGAATCCAGATGCAGCATTGACATGAACGCACGTGTCGCCCCCGCTTCTTTCGCTCGCTCCAGAAGGCCCGGAATATCCGATTCGTTATAGCCGGGAATGACCGGTGCGACAGCGATTCCTACCCGCAGCCCTTCATCCGTGAGCATTTTCATCGCCCGAAATCTCGCCTCAGGCACCGGCGTATACGGTTCGAATGGATTAGATCGCTCCTTGGTCAGGAAAGGAAGGGAGAAGTAGATCCAAACGTCATCGAGACGTTTGAGCACGTCAATATCGCGGGTCACTAGCGGTGATTTGGTAATAACACCCACCGGCACCTTGAAATCTGCACACACCTGCAGGCAGCGGCGAGTCAACTGATAATCCGCCTCGATCGATACGTACGGGTCTGTCGCAAAGGAGAAATCGATATGAGGCATGTTCCACCGAGTCTTCTTCAGCTGTTCTCGCAGGATCTCAGGCGCGTTGACCTTTGCCACCAGCTTCGTCTCGAAATCGGTCCCGGCCCCGTAGCCGATGAGCTCGTGATAACGGCGTGCAAAACAATATGTGCACCCGTGAACGCAGCCGCGGTAGCAGTTTACAGTGTACCGCCAACCCCCTTCCCAGTCCGAGGCAAAGGCCTTTGTAATTATCGATTTTGTAGCATGCTCCTCGAAGATCTCGAGCTTGGTCGGCGGCGGTTCACCAATATACTCGGCCGAATATTTGCTATACGGATTAGGAGGATTCTTAATGTGTCGCACAGATGCAACAATATCGCATCACACAAAGAACTGCAAGAAATTGGCCACAATTACGCTAATCCGGCGTAAATGGTTGGGTAATTTGTGGCTAAAGCTCTTTCTGCATCAACAGGTCCGTTTGGGGGTCTGAACCGAGTTGAAATGTGTGTCGGCCGACGACTCGGAAGCCATTCTTTTCGTAGAATCGGTGGGCCCGAGGATTGTACTCCCATACGCCGAGCCACATAACATCATGGCCGCGGTTTTGGGCAAGATCGAAGCAGTCGTTCATCAGATTTTGCCCGACGCCCCGGCCGAGGTATTCCTGATGCGAATATAGGCGGTTGAGCTCGATCGGCCTTTCTGCGATGATGCCCTCATCGATGGCACCGATGATCAACTTTGCGTATCCGGCCGGTTTTCCGTCGATCTCCGCGATCAAAAATATCGAATTCTCGTCGGCTAGCTCTGCAGTGATCTGATCGAGGCTAAATGCCTGACGCATATAATGATTCAGATCGTCAGGAGCGTTTTTAGGATGATGGGCAAAGGCATCCCAGAAGGTGGTGTATGCCAGATCGGTCAACGGTTTGGCATCGCTCGGCGTTACGCTGCGGATGATTATATCGTTAGGCACGGTTTAAGGCGTTTTCCAAAACAAAGATCTTCCTGAGTCGAAACCGTACCGGGCTCTCAACCAGGGCTATAGCTTTCAGATTCTCAACTCCCGACATGAAGTATGGTTCGCGACATGCAGGCACCTCTGCTACCCATTCCGGGATCTGAATGCCTGATTCGTCGCAAAGGGTCTCGATAACACTTGCCAGCACCGCATCCTTTTGATCATCGCCTAGATCGAACGGTTCGGCTATGGCCGCGGGGTCTTTGTGGTAGCGAAAATCGTCGACAAAGTCCAACAATGGGATCTTCCACCATGCGGGATCTTTTATCATTTCCTTCTTTGTCTGTGCCGCGGTTATCACTCGAATATTTCCTCGATAAAATACTGTGTAGCGGGCTTGATCTGATTCCTGGGATAATACTTTTCGATGATCGTGAAAACGTCTTCGGGCATTTTTAGACCCAGTATCTCGATCAATCGTCTGACATCTTCGCGATCATATGACGGATCACGGGCGGCTATGGCCTTCATGGCCAGGAGGTAGTCCGGTTCCGGGACAAAAACGGTTAAATTCGAAAGATCGAACAAAACTCTTTCCTTGTGCTCCGCCCAATAACCTTTTACTGCATCGTTGAGCCAGTTTTGGTTCAGACCATTGCGATCGGCGACCCTCGCAATCGCTATACGTATCTCTGATGTGGGTTTGAATATTGCATCGACGTCTTTCGTTGCAGGACGTGCGTTGTATACCAGGCACATAACCGCCCCGCCAAAAAGCGAAACTTCGCCCTTTATGTCCATCAGGCGAAGTTCGTCGCTTAGCTCGGTCAGATATTGTGTGATCTCTTCGGCGGTCATCTAGAGTAGGTTCGACGTGTAACTCGCAAAGACCACGTCGTCGGACATAACATTTAGAAACTCCACTTCCGATTGTGCGATCAACATTCGGTCAAATGGGTCGCGGTGGTGAAAT
>JBGSXN010000236.1:0-22143 GCA_041751355.1 Pyrinomonadaceae bacterium | reverse complement strand
GATACTCGCACTATGATTGTCTTCAGCGATAAAAGGCCCGGTCGTCGACGTTCCGGTTCTCGGCAACTGGCTCGGATCGGTATTCGTCACTCTAATAAATGAACCACCGGCAAGCTGAGTAAAAGGAATCTCGTCACCTGCCGAGAGATCGGGAACTTCCGAATAGCCAGGGATCTCATAGAGCCAGATCTCGAGATTACCATCGCTCGAGAGCGGGTTAGCGGCCGGTGTCGGCGTCGCGGTCGGGCTGGGCGTTGCGGTCGGCGAAGGCGAAGGCGTCGGCGTTGGGGCCGTAAATGCGTTGCCGTCGAATGATCCCGGATTAGTGCTGTCGGGGGCCTGCGGCCGGGACGTGGTCGCGTTTGAGCTGAATACGATCCATCTGCCGTCATTGCTGATCGTCGGCCTGGTATTAACGATGGTGACACGAATATTGTCGAAAGTTGCTGGCCCATTCGGATTAAACAGAACGCTCTTCGTGTCGGTGATTTGGAATATACGCCGCTGGGCGTAATCGAAAAGAAAGATCTCAACATTGCCATCCTCGTTTCGAGGATTTTCAGTGGCGAGATTGCCCGCAGATTCGAAAACGATAAATCGGCCGTTTCCGCTCATCCCACCCGCAAAGGCTTCAAATGCCGAACTCGAAAGCTGTCCGATGACCGAATCAGCCTGCGCCGCGGCCGGGGCCGGAAGCAGGTTTAAGAACAAAAATGATAACAACAGGAACGTAAGACGAATCGTCACAAACTCCTCCAAATGCTCAGCGTACGGTATAATTACAATTCTTGCCCAATGCCGCTCAAAATATTCAATTTTAGGTGCGCGAGAGGTGTTCTGCAAGCACGTGGCGGACAATTAAACTTATAATGACTCAAAATCAGTTCTATGATGCGGGCATTTTAGAGCGCGTTGTCATTTGAGAAAGGCCGATTTTCTTTCAGGGCCATGCATTTGGGACATATGGCAGTAGGTGATCGTCAGATAATGATAGTCGCGGGAGAGGCGTCCGGAGATCTGCATGCAGCAAAGCTGGTAAATGCAATCGTCGAGGCAGATCCCGATCGTAATTATCGATTTTTCGGATCTGCCGGGTCAAATATGCGTGCGGCCGGGGTCGAAGCGACCGTCAGAGCCGATGAAATGTCGATCGTCGGTCTTTTGGAGATCGCCCGCGCACTCCCAATGTTCCTTAAGGCCCGAAAAGCACTCTTGGTTGCTGCTGCGGAGCGAAAGCCCGATGCGGTCATCCTGGTCGATTTTCCAGATTTTAATCTTAAGCTGGCCAGGTCCCTAAAAAAGCTTGGCCTTCGAGTCATTTACTACATCTCTCCGCAGGTTTGGGCTTGGCGCAAATACCGCTTGTCTGTGATTCGCGACCACGTCGATCTGCTTCTGACAATTCTCCCGTTTGAGAAAGACTGGTTTCTGGAGCAAGGCGTGTCGAACGTTGAATACGTGGGCAGCCCACTAGCTAGAGAGGTCTCGGCATCGCGGACGAAGGAAGAGTTTTGTCTGATGTACGCCC
Organism: Pyrinomonadaceae bacterium; assembly: GCA_041751355.1. Classification (GTDB taxonomy): domain Bacteria; phylum Acidobacteriota; class Blastocatellia; order Pyrinomonadales; family Pyrinomonadaceae; genus OLB17. Next base: position 20,615 of record JBGSXN010000236.1, on the reverse strand, counting down.
TTGACCCGCTCAAACCCGTAATTGCCTTTTTACCAGGTAGCCGGCAAAAAGAGATCGCCCGTATTTTTCCAGTAATGATCGATGCGGCAGTGGAGATATGGCGTAGTCGTCCCGATATTCAGTTTGCGGTCGCCGCTGCGTCTTTGGCAAGCCGGGAACAGATCACGGCAGCGATTGAAGGAAAATCCGGCGTCGACCGTGAAGCTCTTAGATCGATCCCGGTTCTAGTTGACGAGACCTATAATTTGTTGAACGCGTCCGATGCGGCCGCGGTAACGAGTGGAACAGCGACGATGGAAGCCGGTATTATCGGCACGCCGCTCGTGATCGTCTATAAAACCTCCGGAATAAATTACAGACTCCTTGAGCCGCTGATATCCGTCGAGCACTATGGGCTTATTAACCTGATCGCAGGTGAAAGGGTGGCCGCAGAATTGATCCAGGATGAATTTACCCGTAAAACGTTAGCTGGTGAGATCATCCTTCTGCTCGATCCCGCCGAAAATCTTAGACACCGCGAGAAATTAAAGTCTGCCACCGAAAAGCTCGGCCACGGCGGCGCGTCGAAACGGGCGGCGGAGCTGATAATTGCCCTCATTTCCGATCGTAAATAGTTCAATCTTTCCGAGCCGCTTTCAGAGCTTCCATTTCGTATTGCAGAGATCGGATTTCACTCTCAAGGTGGTGGATTCTCGTGTTCATTGTTCGTAGGACTATGATCCTCGGGGGCAGCGAAAGGAGTTTGACCATATCCATGTATTCCTGGACCGGGACCACCGACTCCCTTGTGGTCAGTTCAAGCCTGGGCCCTTCCTCAGTAAACTCATAGACGGTCCGAAGCAGGTATGTCCTGCCTTCCACCATCCCGTATCGCGAGATCACTGAGATCGTAAAAGGTAGCTTGACGCCTTTGACGACGTGTATGACCTCGAGTTCAACACGGGCCCGAAGCTATTTGTTGACGGGGCCAACTGCTACGCACTTAGCGATAAAGATCGTCTTACCCGCTTCCATATAATTGTCGATACCGGAAGAACCGTCCTGAGCAATCGACGAAGTAGCGAAAATGAAGAGAAAAGCGGCCGAGCAGAGAATTGAAAAGTTTTTCATATCCGTAGAACGACCCGTTCAACCAATATTGCGCGGTGTTTTGAGGGAGTGTCTAATCGGATTTTTTTAATTGATCGAGATCGTCTTTCAACTGCCGGATATCTTCTTTGATCCGCGGGAGGCTCTTTACCAATGCGTTTTGCCGCTTATAGTTATCGAGCGGCTGAACCGGCGTCCCCCACCAAACACCATTTCTAACGATCTTGCCTGGCAAAACGCCCGCTTGCGATCCGATTATTGCTCCGCTAAGAACCCTGGCGTGATCGCCCATTCCGACCTGTCCGCCGATGACGCAATCGTCCTCGATGATCGTGCTCCCTGAGATACCTGTTTGGGCCGCGATAACGACCCGCTTGCCGATCTGTACGTTATGCCCGATCTGGACGAGATTGTCGATCTTCGTGCCTTCGCCAATTATGGTGTCGCCCAGGGCACCCCGGTCCACACACGAATTTGCCCCGATCTCGACTCGGTCGCTGATAACGACGGTACCGATCTGAGGGAACTGATGATATTCGCCTGCCTCGTCCCTTACATATCCAAATCCGGCGGCCCCGATCACGGCACCGGCGTAGATAATACACTCTGTGCCGATGGTCACATTGTCATAGATCACACAATTAGGGTAGAGAATCGATTTCCCGCCGATACGGACGTTTCGTCCAATGCGAACACCGTCATGGATCTGGCAGCCCTCGCCGATAATTGAATTCGCTCCGATCGAAGCAAAGGCCCCGACCCATCCTCCGTTGATATCGGCCGTCGGGTCGATGGCCGATGTTGGGTGTATTCCGTCGCTGCGAAATTCGATCGGTTTTAATGTTTTGGCTATCGTGGCAAAGGCGAGTTTGGGGTTTTGGACCTTAATGATCGGAACCGAAGGCACAACGTCAAAATCGCGCGGGACGAGCACGCATGCGGCGTTTGTCGTTAAGCTCTCGCGACCGGACTCGGCAAACGCCAGGTCGTTGTCCCCGGCCGCTTCGAGCGAGGCTAACCCATTGACCTCAACAGACCCATCGCCGATCAGTTCGCCCGCAACGAGGTCCGCGATCTCCTGTGTCATCATGACTTAAATGTAAATTGTTTTTAGGGAAAAGTCAGCTAACGACGACAGTTACGAGCGTTCAGCCATGTTTACCGCCGTCTGCAGAAATATCTCGACGCCATCGATCTCGTACCCTTTCTTCTCCTTTAACTGTCGCAAAACCGATGCGGCATCGCTGTCCATGAAGTCCAGGTCTGCGAGATCGATCGTGATATTGTGTCCGGTTTCAGCTGAGGCAGCACTAGCAATCTTTTCTATTAAAAGTGCATCGTCGCTCAACATGTCGCCCTCGACTCGAAGGACGGTCCGCCTGCTCTCAGGATGATCTATCTGGGTTATTTGGGTGGCCATTTTAATTTATAGATGCCCTGGATACGGAATATGTACGCCTAGGTTTCAGTAGGAACAAATTTTCGTGAAACGAGATAAACACCGGCAAAAACGAGCACTGTTGCAATACCGAACAAATAGTCGAATTTTTCGCCTAAAAAGTAAACGGCTAACAAAAATCCGATCAGCGGCTGAAGGTAGACAAATACGGCAACTGTCGAAGGATTTACATGTGAAAGAGCATACGCGTTAAGGAGGTATGGGGCCGCTGTAGCCACGATCGCTATATAGATCATCAACAGCCAGACCGAAGAGTCGATAGTCGCTAAACCGACGGGTATGATCGAAATTGCACCAAGAGGGACACAAATTATCGAACCGAAGAGGAACACCCACATCATCGAACGAAATACCCCGTTCCGCATTATCACGCTCTTTGACGTGGCCACGTAAATGCCATATGAAAGGGAATTCAGGATGATCAATATATCGCCGATCGTCGATTCCGAAGAAAACGAAGCATTTCGCGGGTCGATTATAAGGATAACACCGAGAGCAGCCAGGATGATACCGATGATCTTTCGCCGTTGCAGTTGTTCAAAGCCGGCGACGGAACCAACCGTTAGAGCAAAAATTGGGATCGTCACCGCCAGCAGCGAAACATTCGAGGCTTTTGTCATCGAGAGGCCGATGATAAATAAAAATTGATTGAATGTGATACCAAACAGGCTAAGAATCGCGAGACGCTTATAATCGCCGCGCTCCTGCAGCCAAAATCGTCCCCGATAACTCTGTACCGCGACGAGGATCAACGCTGTGAGAGCCACCCTGAATCCGACAAGCGCAACGGCCGGGACCGTCTTAAGCACCACTTTGCCGATGACCGGCAGGGAACCAAAGAAAACTTGCGCTGCAAGTAACGCTGTATATGGACCGGCCAATGTGGGTCTGTCGGCCACGTTAGGCCGACATCATCCCCGGATTCTCGAGCATCTGCTTGAAGGTCTGAAGAAACTTAGCTCCGGTCGCTCCGTCAACCACGCGATGGTCGCAGGACATCGTGACGTTCATGACGTTGCGAACGACGATCTCGCCATCCCGGACCACGGCCGTCGGAGCCGCGGCACCTACCGCCAAAATGCCAGCCTCGGGCGGATTTATAATTGCGGTAAATTCCTTTATCCCAAACATTCCGAGGTTTGAGATCGAGAAGGTCGCACCGGTATATTCCTCAGGCTGCAGCTTTTTGGCCTTTGCTTTTCCGGCGAGGTCTTTTATCTCCGCTGAGATCTCAAGAAAACCTTTCAGATTGGCACCGCGGACAACCGGAGTGATCAATCCCTCGTCGATCGCAACGGCGACGCCTATGTCTGCCTGCTCGTAAAAACGGATATTCTTGTCCTGATACGAGGCGTTGACAAACGGGTGCTTCAGCAAGGCCATCGCGGCGGCCTTGACGATAATGTCGTTGACGCTGATCTTTTCGTCGTCACTGACGGTCGAATTGACCTGCTTGCGAAGCTCGAGAGTGCGGTCCATCTCGACCTCGATCGTGAGATAAAAAGTCGGTATCGGGCCGATCGATTCTGCAAGCCTGCTCGCAATGACCTGACGGATCTTGGACGTCGCCTCGTCGCGGAACGACGACGCTCCGACAACGGTCGAGGGAGTAAACTCTCTTGTCTGACCGCTGCTAGCGGATTGCCCGCCGCTTTCTAGCGCCGCCTCGATGTCTCGTTTAATTATTCGGCCCCCGGGTCCGCTGCCGGATAGCGATTTTAGATCGATCGAATTTTCCGCGGCCATTCGGGCGGCGATGGGTGAAACGATCATCCGGCCGTTATCTGATTTCTCGGGTACCCGAGGGGTTTCAGTCTTCGGACTCTCGTCAGTTTTAGCCGCAGGTTCTTCCTTCGATTCCGATGGTTCCGTTTCAGCTTTTTTCTCTTTGGGGGGATCAGCGCTCTTTTCAGGTTTACCCGCATCATTTCCGCTCGTTTCGCTCAACAATGCCGAGATGTCCTCACCCGCTTCACCGGTTATCGCGATTGCCTCGCCAAGAGCCGCAGATTCGCCCGCGGCCTTCAATATCTTGAGCAGTGTGCCGCCTTTAAGTGCGGTCATCTCCATCGTAGCTTTGTCGGTGTCGACCTCGGCAAGCGTCTCGTTGGCTTCGTACTTGTCGCCCTCGTTCTTGACCCAACGCGATATTTGCCCCTCTTCCATGGTCGGTGACAGTTTGGGCATTAAGAATTTTTCAGCCATAAGTACTTTTTTAACTAGTGCTTCGGATTTCCCGAAAGTTTGGAATGGCCGTCACAGCATTGAAATTGATAATGGATAGTGGCCACGTGATACCAAAACAAAACTGTTTTTATAGTTTTACGCTGCCAGCTTTTCACGCAGCCGTTCAACGAATTCAGTATCATTCAAAAGCTCTTCTCGCAGACTCTCGAGCGGGATCTTAAACTCTTCCCTCTCTTCATCGGGCAAAAGATTCGTTGGTCCGGTGTAATGCCGCCGTTTTATTCTGCGTAAACCTAATGCCTTTTCTTCTTCAGTGGTTTCGAGAAATTCTAATTTAGATTCTGCTTCTTCTTTTGTCATAAATTTCCACCAACCGCCTTTCGGCTTTTCTTGCTGTGATGAAGCGGAGTTCGTTCTCGTTTATCTCAGTGTAAGCTAAATAAATCAAACCGTATTGGGCCGTTAGCCCTATAATAGAGAATCTGACCTCTCCGGATGTCGAATGCTCTTCGTCGATGTATTCAAGCGCTAAAGGATCGCTAAATACATCTTTAATTCTATCAAAATCAATATAGTGATCTCGTAAGACCTGCTCCCGTTTATTCGGATCCCAAGTAAAATCCATCTACAAATAACACACTTCCTTCACCGCTCCGACGATTCCTTCGACGCTCGGCAGAGCTAAAGCCTCGAGATTTTTCGCGTACGGCATCGGAGCCTCAGCGGTCGAAAGGAGCTTTACCGGTGCGTCCAAGTAATCGAACGCTTTGTCCATGACCTGATGCGAGATTTCCGTTCCGACGCTGGCAAAAGCGTGGGATTCTTCAGCGATCACGAGTCTGTTAGTCTTTTTTACCGACTTGACGATAGTATCAATATCGAGCGGCTTGATAGTCCGGGGGTCAATGACCTCGACCGAGACGTCAAATTCCTTTTCGATCTGCTCGGCCGCCTGCAACGCCAGCGGGACCGTCATCGAGCGGGCAACGATCGTACAGTCCGTACCCTCGCGTTTGACGTCGGCAACGCCCAAGGGGATCGTGAAATCCTCATCCTCGGGCACCTCGCTTTTCATACCGTACATCCGCTCCTGTTCAAGAAAGATGATCGGGTTATCATCACGGATCGCCGATTTCAATAAGCCCTTGGCGTCGGCAGCTGTAGAAGGCATGACGACCTTAAGCCCAGGGAAATTTGCATAGAATGCTTCGAAAGCCTGCGAATGCTGCGATGAAACCTGATAGGCGGAACCATTAGGACCGCGAAAAACGATCGGCACCTTGAATTGCCCGCCAGACATATAGAGCATCTTGGCCGCATGGTTTATGATCTGATCGGCAGCAAGAACCGAAAAGTTCCACGTCATGAATTCGATCACAGGTCGCAATCCGGCCATCGCGGCCCCGACGCCTACGGCGGCAAACCCAAGCTCTGTGATCGGCGTGTCGACGACGCGCTTATCACCAAACTCCTTCCACAGGCCGCGCGTCACCTTGTAAGCGCCGTCGTATTCGGCGACCTCTTCGCCCATTACGAAAACGTTTTCGTCCCTTAAGATCTCTTCGCGAAGCGCCTGATTAAGAGCGTCGCGGATAGTTAGAACTGCCATTATTTATCTCAGATGAATATTAGCTCAAAGTATCGATGGTGACCCCACGCCCTAGGCATATACGTCCGTAAACAATTCACTTTCTGCGGGGATTGGACTTTCTTCGGCAAATTTCACTGCTTTTTCAACTGCCTCTGCCGCTTCCTGTTCGATTCTTTCAAAATCTTTCTTACTAAAAACGCCTGCTTCATCCAGGCTGTCTTTAAAAAGCACTATTGGATCGCGGGTCTGATACTTTACGATCTCATCACGCGTCCGGTAATTACCGGGGTCCGACATCGAGTGCCCCATAAATCGGTACGCCCGGATTTCGAGTAAGGTGGGCAGACTCTCGTTTCGTGCCCGGTCGATAGCACGCTGAGTAGCCTCGCGAACCGCCATCACGTCCATTCCGTCGACAAATTCATTTGCGATCCCGTAACCGTCGCCCTTTTTTGCCACCGAACTTATGCTCATTGCTCTTTTCTGCGAAGTGCCCATCCCATACTGGTTGTTTTCGCAGATATAGATGCAGGGAAGTTTCCAAAGCTGGGCCATGTTGAGCGATTCGTGAAAAATCCCCTGGTTGACCGCAGCCTCGCCAAAAAAGCACAGCGTTACCTGCCCCGATCCTTTATATTTAGCTGCGTACGCCATTCCGGTGCCGACGCCGATCTGGCCCCCGACGATCCCATGTCCGCCGTAGAACTCGTGCTCTTTTGAAAACATATGCATCGAGCCGCCTTTGCCTTTGACACAGCCGCCCTCTTTTCCATAGAGTTCGGCCATCACGCCTTCCGGGGTAATTCCCTTGATCATCGCCTGTACGTGGTCGCGATACGATGTAATAACCATATCGGTCGGCTCCAAAGCCATCATTGACCCAACCGCGATGGCTTCCTGACCGATATAAAGGTGGCAAAAACCGCCGATCTCGCCGGTTCGGTAAACTTCGGCGCATTTTTCTTCAAAAAAGCGTCCCAGCACCATCTGGTAGAGCATTTCTCGGAGGACCTTTTTATCGGTTTTCTTGATGCTTTCTAACTGAGACTCTCGCCTATCGTTATACTCGGCAGTTGCCTTTTCGACGTCTACAAAATCCGTTACCTGTGACTTATCCACAGTATCGGGTTTTTCCCCGGTGCCGTTCCCGCTTGTCTTTGTTGCCTTTGACGCCGGTTTCTGGCGTGTTGCTGCTTTTGGCAAAATTGATCCTCCGTACGTAAAAAAGCAATGTCTCTAACGTAATATAAAACCATTATTATAGGTGAGCTGACTGCTTTGTGCAAAATTATGCCCGTTTCCGGCATCAGAAAAAGTGAAAATGTTATAGTTCCTTTTTAGCATGCCCGCACCCCTTTATGCTTCGTTCGTTATATAGGATATTTTTTCTGGTCTTATTGCTCACGGCCGCCGGCATCGCCCAAACGCCTGCTAAGTGGTCTCTCGGCTCGGATGACAGTAACAAGTCACTTACCACCGGCGATCGAATTACTGCGAATCTGACGGCTACGATCGATCAGGGTTGGCATCTTTACGCTCTCGAGCAGCCTGAGGGCGGCCCGATAGCGACTACCATCAAGGTCACAGTGGGAAGACCGTTTACTCTCGCCGGTGATGTGATTTCGCCAAAAGCCATCGTCGAGCCCGACCCTAATTTCATCGTCGACGACAAACCTTTGGAGACTCGCTATTTCATAGATAGTGCCGTCTTCGAGATTCCGGTCACGGCAGAAAGCAATGCCTCGGCGGCAGATCTGTCGCTCGATGTTCGTTATCAACTGTGTAACGAAACATTTTGCCTGCCTCCGCGAACGACGCGTGTCTCCTTTGCGGGTTCAGAAGATGTCGGCAGAGGCGGCACGGTTGCACCTTCCGCCGCCATCACGGAACAGCAGCCGACGGTTTTCCCAAAAGAGCAGCCCACTGATATATGGCCCTTTATCTGGCTGGCGATCACGCTCGGTGCTTTATCGCTCCTGACGCCTTGTGTTTTTCCGATGATACCGATCACGGTGTCGTATTTTACGAACCATTCGGCAGGGAGCCGGGCAAAATCTGTCAAACTGGCGACGATCTATTCGCTCGGCATTATAGGCACATTTACCATCCTCGGAATGCTGCTCGCTATATTCGTTGGGGCTGCCGGTATAAATCTTTTCGCGTCAAATCCATGGATCAATCTGGCGATCGCCGGGATATTTCTGTTTTTTGCGTTCAATCTGTTCGGGGCGTATGAGATCACGCTTCCGACAAGCCTGCTGACAGCTCTTGACGGCCTGACCCGCAGCAAAGAGGGCGAGGGGAGCGGCGTCATCGGAGCGCTGTTGATGGGCCTGACGTTTACCCTTACGTCATTTACCTGCACCTCGCCATTTGTCGGCACGATCCTCGTATCCGCCTCGCAGGGCGATTGGCAAATGCCGCTGCTCGGAATGCTGGCATTCTCCACAGTATTCGCCCTGCCGTTCTTTGTTCTCGCCCTTGCACCTCAGCTATTGGCCCAGCTTCCGCGAGCCGGCGGCTGGATGAATTCGGTCAAGGTCGCGATGGGTTTTCTCGAGGTCGCCGCGGCGATGAAGTTCATTTCGAATGTCGATCTAGTGTGGAAATGGGGCATCTTTACCCGCGACGTGGTCCTTGCCGTCTGGATCGCTATCGGCATTATCCTTTCGGTCTATTTGCTCGGCAAATTTCAGCTCGCGCACGATTCCAAACCCGAGCGGCTCGGGGCCTTCCGAATGTTTTCGGCTGTGATCAGCCTGGCTGTCAGTTTCTATTTATTGACTGGCTTGTTCGGAGCCAGGCTTGGCGAACTCGAATCATTCCTTCCGCCTGATCTGGAGAATAGCTCATCGTCCAGGTTCCGACGCGATGACGAGCCAAAATGGATGTCGAACGACTATCAGGGAGCGCTTGCCCGAGCAAAAGCAGAAAATAAACGGGTCTTTGTCGATTTTACGGGCTATACGTGTACAAATTGCCGGTGGATGGAGGCCAACGTGTTTCCGAAAAAAGAGGTCGAGGCCGAGCTAAACAAATTCGTCCTGGTAAAGCTCTACACCGACGGCGAGGGCGAGATCTACGCTGCCCAGCAGCAGCTTGAGCAGGATATGCTCGGCACGGTCGCTCTGCCTTATTATGCTGTCGTCTCGCCTGACGGCAATTTGATCACGTCTTTCCCCGGTCTGACGCGGAACGTAAATGAATTCGTTGACTTTTTACGAAAGGCGCAAGAAAATTAGGCATCGAGAGATTTGCTAAGAAAATGACGACCTATACGATCCAAACGATCATCGACGGCCTGCGCTCGATCAGCGACGACGAATTTACCTGTGACAATGTCTATCAATTCCTTTCGGACACGCCCGTAAATCTCGATTCGATCGCTCGATACTTTTTCTGGAGCGATAGCTGTTACACGCGCAACCTGATCTTTAAGGACGATCGCTTTGAGGTAATGGCGGTCTGTTGGGAAGCAGGGCAAGTCTCTCGCGTTCATAACCACTCGGAACAAAAATGCTGGATGACGGTGCCCGTCGGCAGGCTTCGCGGGCAGAATTTTGCGATAGCGGAGTTGGATGAATCGCGGGGGCATTGCCGTTTGGTCGAGACCGACACATTCGAGCTTTCCGAGTGCCTAACCGCCAAGGTCGAATTAGAAGAACCCGTCCATCAGATCCTCAACCTCGCCGAATTCAACCAGCGTGCCGTCAGTATCCACATTTATTCAAAACCCTTCGACCGCTGCCTCTCATACTGCCGCGACACCGATACCGTTAAGGAAGTAAATCTTTTCTATACCAGCATCGACGGCAAACTGTGCGATAACGTCGTGCTCTAAGATGAAAAACGAACGCATGTTTCAACGCACGGCGCTCGTTTTGGCCATAATTGTGTATGTAGGCGCGCGCCTTTGGGATCTCACCGCGTCATGCCTTTGGTTTGACGAAATATTCAGTATTCACGCCGCCGAGCACTCCTGGAAATCTATCCTCTGGTTTGTTTCGCTCGACCTTATCCATCCGCCGCTGTTCTACCTCGTTCTAAAGATCTGGATGTCGATCGGCGGTGAGGCCCTTTTCTGGCTAAGGCTGCTGCCCGTGGGCCTGTCGGTCCTTGCTGTATTCCCATTCATTGCGTTTTGCCGCGAGCTAAAGCTAAATTACTGGACTCAGGCCCTCGCACTTTTCCTATTCGCGGTAAACGGCTCGATGATCAAGTATTCGCAGGAGGTCAGAATGTACAGCCTTCTGATGTGCCTGTCGCTGTTTTCGATGTGGCTGTTCGCTCGGTATTTCGTTAAGGGCAAGAGCTTTGTACCGCTGGTTATTGTCAACATCCTGCTTGTTTACTCGCATTACTTCGGCTGGTTTATAGTCCTTACCGAGGTAATCGCTATATTTTCGTTTCAGCGGATCAAGTGGCGGCCGATCATGACGATGCTCGCCATTACGTTCGCGAGTTTTCTGCCTTGGCTCGCGGCGGTTTGGCAGGCGTCGAGTAGCGGTTCCGGCCTTTCGCAGAATATAGGATGGATGTCACAGCCGGGTTTGATCGCCGTTTCGACGTTTATTCTGAATCTCATTGAGCCTTTTCATTTTCAGGCGAGCAGTGCCGAGCCCGTAACGATCTTAAAAATATCACTTCCTCTCTTGCTTCTCGTGATAGGGACATTTTTGCTTTACGTGTTAAAGCTGCGGAATCACAAGCCAGACGATCGTGAAAAGATATTACTGCTGCTTCTGTTCATGAAAATACCCGTTACGACGGTGTTTATCGCAAGCTGGCTATTACCGTATTCGATCTGGGGCACGCGGCATTTGATCATTGTTTTCGCCCCATTCTGTATTTTGCTAGCTGTGGTGTTCACGCCCCTAACTCCGAGGTGGCTTCCAACGTTCGCCATGACCCTGACCCTTCTATTTGCGGGATACAGCTTATACGTTAAGGCAACGCGTGAATCCTCCGAGTATTCATGGTGCGCCTGGGAATCGCTGACCACGATGCCGCCCGACTCCGCTCTCTCGCCTGTTTATGCGGTCGAAGACCTGGTTGCCTATCATGTATGGTTTGCCGGACGTCGCTACCCCACGTCGCGGGTCGTGAAGGTCAACGGCATTGATGGTGTTCGCGAAGATACGGCCTATTTTCTGCCCCGTGGCTTCGACGGGGTCGAGATAATAGACCTAGCCGAGGTTTCCGAGCCTAGAATTTGGCTGGCTTTTAGAGGCTCGGTCTTCGAAACCGAACCACCGATGAGGAATTTCCTTGTCAAGGGCTACAGGATCGCCGGGCGAACCGATACAACGACGGGCGGCGAGGACCTTATGGTCATCGAGTTAGAGAAGGAAAATTAACGAGCCGGTGCCTCATTCGGGCATCTGCCTAGGACTACTTACGTTTCCAGCGGACGCCTTCCTTCGTGTCCTCGAGAACAATTCCTTTTTCGGCAAGCAGATCGCGGATCTCATCTGAGCGGGCGAATTCGCGATTGTTCCGAGCCTGACGGCGTTCCTCGATCAGGGCCTCGATATCCGAATCGAGAAGTTCGCTTTCTTCCGGTCCAAAGATCCCTAGGACGCGGTCAAATTTAGTGATCACGTCAAGCACGACCTCGCGTCCATCTTCGTTTAGCCCCTCAGAGGCCCTAGCTGTATTTACCTCACGGACCAAATCGTGGATAGCGGCCAAGGCGGCGGCAGTGTTAAAGTCGTCATCCATCGCCTTCTCAAATAGCTTTAATGCCTGCATCGCGCTTCCAGCGTCGAGCCCGTTCTCGGTTGGCCGTGCACTTTTGACCAGCGAACGAAAATTTCTCAGCCGCTCAACCGTCGATTCCGCGGCCTGTAGCCCCTCGAACGTAAAATTCAACTGCTTGCGATAGGGAACCGACAGCAGGAGATACCTGATCGCTAGTGCCGAATACCCCTGCTCGCGAAGGTCGCGAAAGGTAAAGAAATTTCCCTTCGATTTCGACATCGTGATGTCGTCGATCTTCAGGAATTCACTGTGTATCCAATATTTCGAAAACAGCTTGCCGGTCGCCCCCTCGCTTTGGGCGATCTCGTTCTCATGATGCGGGAATTGAAGGTCCTGGCCACCAGCGTGAAGGTCGAACGTCTCGCCGAGGTATTTCATCGACATCGCAGAGCACTCAATATGCCAGCCCGGCCGCCCACGTCCGAACGGTGCGTCCCAACCGGTCGGCTCGTCATCGCTTACGAGCTTCCAAAGAGCAAAGTCGCGTGCGTCTTCCTTTTCGTACTTGTCCGTGTCGATGCGTTCTGAGCCACCCGTCTTATTGCCCTCGAAACTGATCTTCGAAAGCTTTCCGTATTCCGGAAAGGCCGTAATGCGGTAATAAATCGATCCGTCTGATTCGTATGCGTGGCCATTCTCGATCAGCTTCGAGATGATATCGATCATCTCGGCGATATGGTGCGTCGCCCGCGGCGTCACCTCAGGCCGTTCATTCCCTAGGGCATCAAAATCTTCCCAAAAATATTGAATGTATGGCTGGGTAAATTCATCGATCGAGATGCCTCTCGTCGCTGCCTCGTTGATAATGCGGTCGTCGACGTCCGTTAGGTTAAAAACATGCGTGAGTTCGTAACCCTTAAATTTCAAGTACCGCCGCAATACATCCCCAAAAACGAACGTCCGAAAATTCCCGATATGCGCAAAATTCCAAACCGTCGGCCCGCAGATATACATCCGTACCTTGCCAGCTTCAATAGGGTGAAATTCCTCGACCCCACGCGATAACGTATTAAAAAATCTCAACATAGGCGAAACCAATATCTTAATGCATTACGATGCCTAAAAGGTAATGTTCGGTCGGGAACCATCAAAGAGTAAATCGCCCCGGTTTTAAATATATGGCTTTTACTATCACCCACTTGGGTGATATAGAATTGTCACATGGATTCTCATCCGAGCCCCTACGAACTCACCTTCGAAAGTCGACCAGGATACATACTTGCCTCCGTGAACGCTGAAGAGATCGATAGCGCCGGGGTTATCGAATACCTCCGAGAAGTGGCGAACGAATGCCATGAAACCGAGTCTGACAAAGTCCTCGTGGTGCGAAACATACCCGTTACTATCGGGATCGGGAATCAATTTCTCACTACGACGGAATTTGTTGCCATGATGCGGGGGATAAAAGCCGCTTTCGTTAATCCGTATCCGCATAACGACGCCGAGCTGGAATTTGCTATCACCGTGGCGACGAACCGAGGTGGCAATCTCAAGCTTTTTCGCAACGTCAAATCCGCTGAGGAGTGGCTCCTTGGCAGCGGTTCAAAATAAGGAAAAATGCTTTAGTTCACATCACTTTGCGATCGCTTCTCGGTCCGGCTCGACATACTTCTCACGAGCCCGGGCCGAGAATAGCGCGTCGCGGCTGTAGAACTTGAGCGGATAGTCCTTGTCATAAAGGGCGGCGAGCTCATTGGCTTTATCGAGCAGTGAACCGCCGTTGCTCGATATTAAATAGTCGCTGACGAGACGCATCCAAAAAACGGTGATGGTTTCGTGGTACGGCATTTCTTTTTTCAGGTCGACCTCAAATCCCTTAACCAGCAGATTTAGAATACCCGAACGCATCTTTGCCGTGGCGGTCTCGATGTCATGGTCCCGCAGGTAAAAAAGGGCGACGACCATATGCTCGGCATGCTTCCAATCGTCACGCCCGATCGTCGCATCTTCGAACTTTCGCAGTATCTCGGCCAGCTCCGCTTCGCTCCCGTACCTTGGCTCATTCATAACTAACTCTTTGACAATAAAAAAGCGACCGCGGCAGCCGCGATCGCACGATATCATCGATCAAATTTACTTACGCTGCCATCTCAGCAATTGTTTCCTCAATCTCGTCCATGAACAAATATTTCCGCCATTCCGGCCGGTTCTCCGCGTAATGACACAGCAGAACATGATCGAGGCCTAGCCTGAGCAGTTTTTGCGAAGTCAAAAGCGGCATCCTCGCCTGTTCGGGCGTGCGATTGCCTTTACGCTGATTGCACTTCACACAGGCCGAGACCAGGTTATGCGGAGTGCTCTCGCCGCCCTGGGCCCTCGGGAAAATATGGTCCAGCGTCAGGTCCTTGGCGTGTTTGTGCTCGCCGCAATACTGGCAGCGATAGCGGTCGCGAATATAAATGCGTGCCCGCTTCATCGTCGTCTCACGGTTGTTGCGGCGAACATGCACATAATGCCGCAGCCGGATCACCGACGGCACCGGAAACGTTATCGAGGGCGAGTGAAGCACGTTGTCGCCGTCATTTTCCTCAACAAACACAGCCCCGCGAAAATATAGACACACCGACCGCGCAACGCCGACAGTGCCGAGCGGCTCATAAGAAAAATTCAGTAGTAAAACGCGACCTGTAAGCAAACCTCTCTCCTCCGTGGAATTATTATTGTAAATGTAATATCAAAAGCCGCTTTTTGGCAAGCACAATATCTAGTTGCGTAACGGTTTGTTAAGCCAATATCTTCAGCAAGCGTTAAACGAAACAGCCGTGGACCGTATGATCGACACCTGGAAAGCTCCGAAATCCACAGCTTTGCGGTTCCAAATCTCGAGCGAAAACCTCGCATCCAGCCGAGAGCGAGATAGTGCATGACCTCGCTTATGGAATGGGCCCCAGCCGCGGCATCATCCGAAACAAAACATCACCGGAGATTAGATGGGAACCTGACGAGGTTAAAAATCGTTATGGTTGGTGAACAACACTCAGCTCTGTCAGGAGAAATAATGAACATCAATTTCTTAAAAAGAAAAGCCCCCCAACTGATTTTCGGAGCGATCGTATTGGCAGTTTTACCCGGGATGGCATTGGCACAGAGACCGGGCCAGCTTACCACAGACTACGCAGCCGGCGATGCGCCGAGCGTCGAAGAGGTCGCCAGGGTCGAAGCGGAAGTAGCCGCAAAACCCGACGACTATGAGCTCGTGCGTAAGCTCGGAAAAGGGTACTTCTTTAGATTTTTCGGTGCCCGGGACGCCGCCTCTGTGCCGAAAGCGCAGGCGACCCTCGAGCGGGCACTTACTCTGAAAAAAGACGATGCCGAAACGCTCGCCTATCTGGGGGCCCTGCATGTTTTCGCGGCCGACCGGCTGGAGGAGAAAGGCAGTGCTAAACAGAAGGAGGGTTACGATAAGGGGTTCGAGATCCTTCGCCACGCCGAAAAGGTCGCCCCGCGGCTTGGCTCGGTAATATCGATCGCCAGCGGCAGCTACATCGTTCTACCGGATTCGTATGGCATGGTGCCGCACGTCATCGAGATGATCGAGGGCATGCGCAAGGCAATGGGACCGGTATTCAAACGGTTTCACCATCACGGCCAGCAGCGTCTTTTGATGACGCTCGGTCAGGCGTATGCTCGTCAGGGAAACGCCGAAAAGGCCAAGGCCCTCTTTGACGAAGCCCTGGCCGTCAACGGCACCTCCCGCGAGGCGGGCCTTATAAAACGCGAACTCGCAAAGCTCGAAACCGGCAATTCAAATAAATGAGGTAGATCAACTCTTTGGGAAACAGGCTTTCCACCTTGCGGCAGTTGCAGTTCGAAGACCCCTATGCAATCTGTCCAGTCCAGTTAGCCACAGTTATCAATGATAATCCTTCCAACTGTTCCTGATACCCCGTTCTCAAGCAAAAAGGCTTATTAGAAGTGCATACGGACGATAGCGCCTGAACCAAACAAGCGAAACAGAACAGGATCAGTTCTACAAGATTGCAATGGATACGACTGATCCCGAATTGGTTCGTCAATTGTTGGCACCTCGCAATGGCGGCATCTCAACATTTGCCGGCCGGACATACTTTGTACTCCATCGAACAGACTAGCAAACGTCCTTTGGCCCATATTTCCTTATATAAGACACATGATAAGACACGTGAGCGGGTCTTTACGGACCAGGTGAGAGATGACCTTTGTGAAAAAAAAAACAATGAGAGCAGAAAAACGGCCAGGTGCGAAAACAGGAGCCCTTCAGATATTTGCGGCTTTAGCTTTATCTTCTTTCCTTTTCTTAGCTTCGTGCGGGGATTCAGCCGCCGATCGGGCTAATGAAGTCGGCGGCGTTACCGCCAGACAGATAGTCGAGAATCCGGCGGCGTATGTCGGAAAGACAGTCAATGTAACCGGGCAGGTAGAGGAGATCCTAGGACCTAGGGCCTTTACAATGGACAGCGGTTTGTCGATCGGCGAATTGCTCGTCATTGGCCGCGATCCGTATCCGCAAGTGCCGGACGTCGCTAATCGGGCATATGTTGTCAGCGACCTCGCCTCGGTTACAGGAGTCGTACGTCTGTTTGTGGCGGCTGATATCGAGCGCGAGATCGGCTGGGACCTGGACCCGCAGATCGAGATCGAATATAACTCAAGGCCCGTACTGGTCGTGCAAAACGTGAGCTTCCGTCCGAATCCCGACCGATCTGCAACCCAAAACACGAATACGCTCCAGACAGGCGTGAATGGCAACATGAGCCAAGCTCCCGACAACACGAATACATCGCAGCAGGCATCGGCAAATACATCACAGCAGCCAAATGCCAATAAAATCACCGATGCGTCCGTTTATGCATCAACCTCCGACAAACTGTCGCTCGTAGGTAGAGAGGCACAGCTTTCCAACGTGCGTGTAGTTCGCGTTGTGGGACCGAGAACATTTACAGTTGCATCGGGCGAAGGCGAAATTTTCGTGATCCTGAGTGACGAATCGGCTCGCGGAGTAGGGTCGCAAGGAAATATCGGGGTTGGTAAGACCTTGAATCTAACCGGCAGATTCGAGCGTCTGGAAGCAGCGCAGATCGACCAACTGACCGATAACCGATTCCGCGCATTAACCGACAAGGAACGCAAATTTCTGAAGAACACCTCAGTTTATCTACAAGCCGGCAAAGTTAGTGATCTCAAGTAAAGAGGTCTCGGAGTGACGTCCGTAGGATGGGAAATATGAATGAGAACCAGCCGACGAACACGGAACAAAACAATAGGGGTGAATCAGCCAGGGTTCGATCTGGCGTTGCGGGATCTGCGGAAGAAAAGATCGGGGTCGGTAAGAAAACAGGATTATACGGATGCGGTTTGCTGATCCTCGCAATAGTGCTCGTTATCATCGTAATGACCTTTACGGGTATATACAACCCTTTCCAGGGCACTGAGAATGTCGGCCCATAAGGTAACGAGCGAGACATCCGCTCTGCAGAATGAGGAACGCATGGGTTCTGGAATAGGGATCAAGTTGGTACGAGATCAAATGAAACAGCTATTGCAAAGAAAAGTACTGTGGTTCGGAATGGCTTTCGTATTGATATGTGTAAGCTGTAACCGAATTGACCGTCCGGCCGAGGTAGTTCAATCGGATACTACGCCGGAAAATTCAGTCGAACCGAGCAAGGTTACGGCAACCACTTCTTATGCCCCTGTGGTTAAGAGTGCTGCCCCTGCGGTCGTTACGATTCGATCAGCCAGGCAAGTCCGCGCTCCGCAGCAGTTTCCGTTTATGAACGATCCCCGATTTCGGGAGTTTTTCGGCGATAGATTCGGCAGCGAGAGCATGCCGCAACAGCAGCAGCGTCCGCAACTGCAGCGGGGACTTGGCTCCGGCGTAATCGTCAGCCCGGACGGCATCATTCTAACAAACCACCACGTAATCGACGGAGCTGAAGAAATAAAGGTCGTGCTGAATGACCGACGCGCATTCGATGCTCGCGTCGTCGGTTCCGATCCGCCCTCGGATCTGGCAGTTCTAAAGATCGAGGCGACCAGCCTGCCGACTCTATCATTCGGCGATTCGGAAAAGGTGCAGATAGGCGATGTTGTTCTCGCCATGGGCAATCCCCTCGGCATCGGCCAAACTGTTACGGCTGGGATCATTTCAGCGAAAGGAAGGTCAACCGGCCTTTCCGACGGCAGCTTTGAAGACTTCCTGCAAACCGACGCGCCGATCAACCAGGGTAACTCCGGGGGGGCGTTGATAAACACGGCGGGGGAGCTGATCGGCATCAACTCGCAGATCGTTAGTCCGAGCGGCGGAAACATCGGCATCGGCTTTGCGATTCCGACTAGTATGGTAAAGCCGGTAATGGAACAACTGGTGAGCAACGGAACCGTTCGGCGAGGTCAGCTTGGCGTCGTTGTTCAGCCCGTTACGAGCGATATTGCCGAAAGCCAGGATCTCTCGGAAGCACGCGGCGTAATAGTTGCGGAAGTTCAGCCTGACAGTGCCGCCGATCAAGCCGGATTAAGGCAGGGAGATATTATCATCGCGTTCAATGGAGAACCGGTCAATGAGACCAATGAGCTCAGAAATCGTGTTGCCGCAAGCGGCCCGGGCGCAGACGTAACATTAACGGTCCTGCGGGATGGAAGTGAACAACAATTGAAAGCGACTCTGGGCGAGTTGACGGCTCGCAGCAAATAGATCCGCCGACAGTGACTGAAATCGGTGGAGCTAGATAAACGAATTAGCTGATAGAACTATAGAGTGAATTATGGGATGTCTGTTTGTAATTGTCGCGGGGTTCTTCCCCCGAGTTGCGCTGCTGATCTTATGGCTGGCGCGGCCGGAATTGTTTGGTGCCGCATTTGCCAACTTACTGCTGCCGGTTCTGGGGATCATTTTTTTGCCGTACACGCTGCTTTTTTTTGTCGTGTTATGGTCGCCCGACGGTCTGTCGAATCTCGACTGGGTTTGGATGGTTCTGGCACTGTTGCTTGACTTGAGCAGTTACGGCAGCTGGGGTTATGTCAATCGCGACCGCTATTTCCGCCGTCGAACGTCGGAAAGCAACCAATGATCAGCTAGTAGAGTTGTACGTCATTCCTATACGAATATTACCTGATGACGAATCACATTCACGTGCTGCTCGTACGCCGATGGATGACACCTGCAGGATAATGCATCGGGACCTGACCGGATACGGGAAGTATTACAACCGGCGATATCGCCCCCGGGCATGTCGGTGAATCCGTTAGAAATTCAAATCTCAAACTCACGCCAGATCGCACGGTGATCCCGGATTGATTTTTTCGTTATATTTATGAAAATAATTGTTGCATTCATCTGAAAGATGGGTTATTGTTTTATGGATGACACATATTCCCACAAAAGAATCCGACGTTCAAAAGGTCATTAGGATAGCGAAAGAGCTTGGTATCAGTCTTGAAGATGCCGCGGTCACGTGCGCGGGGTTTGGGTTGGCGTTTTCCAATGAAGGGTTGCGGCGGGCGATCTTTGGGATCATTGACCAGCTCGATGAAGAAGCATACAAAAAGGGCGAGCCGCTGGGGCTGATCATCTCATACACGGTCGAGTTGGGTGCGGGCGGCATCAGGGTAGGCCGCTACGCCGACGAGATCCCGCCCGGCGTGGTAGTCCACTTAACGCCCACCGACAGGGCCATGATCTTCCTGAAGATCAAAGACAACTTCCCCACGCAGCAGTTCCTGGGCCCCATCATAATGAACCGGCCTGACTTGGAGTCAGAACCGGGAGCGATAGCGACCGGCGTTGTTTCTTCTGACAAATCCGAAATCCCAAATCCAAAATCCAAAATCGAATGGCGGGATGATTCGATCTCCAACGTCAAGCTCCCCTCCTTGGATAAGGAGGGGTGCCCGGTAGGGCGGGGTGGTTTGAGCGCTAGCGAGAAATGCGACACGGGGTCAGAACCGCGAGCCGTAGCGAGCGGGGATTTTTCTGACAATCGAAAATCGAAAATCCAAAATCGCAAATGTAATGACGGGTTGGTTTGTTCTGATAGCAAGATGAAAGAGCCCGCGATCCCGCTCGGCCCTTCGTCTTTGGAACCGGCCAGGGTTCCCATTCCCCTCGGACCCATTCGTCTCACATTTCACGAACGTTTTCGGTTCCTATCCCCAGCCGTGTCTCAGTCTCAGCCTGGAGTTTTCATACGATCGGCAGATCAAACAGCTCTAAAGCCGCCCTCGTGGGCGGCAACGCAGGCAGGAATGCCAGCGCCCCAGTCGACCTCGGGCCTCTCCCCGCCGTATCCGTCGGAGAACCTGGGACACTCCAAAATCAAAAGATGTCCCGCCCGGCCCCCGGCCATAAACGCGTAGAGGCATGTGTCTCACATCTGGATCTTTGAAATCTCATCTCCGGGCTCCCCTCCTTAGTTAAGGAGATACTGTCTTGATATTTAACAGTCAAATGGTCAAGCCATGTTTGGATCGAAAGGTCGGTTGTTTTTGATAACACCGAAGGCAATATGGAGCAGTTTGCGCATAGCAGCACAGACTACCTGCATAGGTGCC
>JBGSXN010000235.1:0-16159 GCA_041751355.1 Pyrinomonadaceae bacterium | reverse complement strand
GGCCAAATCTACCAACCGCTATTTTGAATTTACCGGGACGTCCAAGAAGGCCCAGGTGTCCGGCAAGCTTTGGTATCCTGCGGCCGACGTTTACCAGACGCCTGATGGCTGGGTGGTAAAGGTAGAACTTGCCGGCGTTTCGGCTGAGGAGATCGTAATCGAGGTTCAGGGGAATACTCTGTTTATCGCCGGCTGCCGAAAGGACCACACTTGTTCGAGCGGTGCGTCGTATCAGCAGATGGAGATAACCTACAGCAATTTCGAAAAGACCCTACGCTTTCCCTCAACGATCGAGGGCGCAAAGGTCGAGCATGTTTTCGAGAACGGCCTGCTGATCATACATCTAAGAAAAGGGGCATGATGGCTGACAAAAATACACTTAACCACGATGAGCCGGCGGAAAATGCTCCGAGGCAGGAATTTGAGATAGCGGTTCTGCCGCTGCAGAATACGACGCTTTTCCCCGAAACAATAGTGCCGTTGGCTGTCGGCCGTGACCGGTCGACCAAGGCTGTCGAGGCCGCGCTCGAGAACGAGGAAAAGCTGCTCGCCTGCATCACCACAAAAACCGAGAACGTCAACGGCGACGACGCCAAGTACGATGATCTTTATCAGATCGGCACGGTCGTCAATATCAAGAGAATGATGCGTAACGAAGGCATCATGCAGCTTGTCGTACAGGGCATGGACCGGTTCGAGATAGTTGAATGGACGTCTGACCAGCCATATATGAAGGCCCGCGTGCGAATTCTTCCCGAACTGACCCGCACCGTCGAGGACGAGATCGAAGCCCTTAAACGCAACATCCACGGCATGATACAGGAGGCGCTGGCGCTGCTGCCGCAGGTACCGCCCGAGGTCCGAATAGCAGTGACTTCGCAGGAAAACCCCGTTCAATTGGCTTATTTTCTCGCTTCCGTGCTCGACCTGGGCGTAGAAACCGAGCAAAAGATGCTCGAATCGAACACGGTGGATGACCTGCTCTCGCTTACACACGGGGCTCTTGCAAGAGAACTCGAGATCATGCAGATCCGTTCCAAGATCGCCACCGAAGCGCAGCAGGAAATGGACAAATCGCAGCGCGACTATGTTCTTCGCCAGCAGATGAAGGCCATTCAAAAGGAGCTCGGCGATGACGAATCGGGCGAGAAGGCCGAGGCGGCGCAGCTTCGTGAACGGCTAGAGGAGGCGGATCTGCCCGATGACGTCCGAAAAGAGGCGACCCGCGAACTGAAACGGATGGAACAGCTGCCGCAGGCGGCGCCCGATTATCATGTTATTCGAACATATCTCGAATACGTTCTGGAACTGCCTTGGCGAAAATCGAGTGAGGAAAAGCTTGATCTCAACGAGGCCCGACGGGTGTTGGATGAGGACCATTACGGTCTTGAGGATATAAAGGAGCGTATTCTCGAATCGCTTGCCGTCGTGAAGCTTCGGCCTGATTCTAAGAGCCCGATCATTTTGTTTGTCGGTCCGCCCGGCGTGGGTAAAACATCGCTCGGACGCTCGATAGCGCGTGCATTAGGGCGTGAATTCGACCGGATGAGCCTCGGCGGGATGCGCGACGAAGCGGAACTCCGTGGCCATCGCCGTACGTATGTTGGAGCAATGCCGGGCCGCATAATCCAATCGCTGCGGCGGGTTGCGGTTAATAATCCGGTGTTGATGCTCGACGAGATTGACAAGCTGGGCAACGATTTTCGCGGTGATCCGGCCTCTGCCCTCCTCGAGATACTAGACCCGGCGCAGAACAATACGTTTCGGGATAACTACCTTGACCTGCCCTTCGACCTGTCGAAAGTGTTTTTCATCGCGACCGCGAATCAGCTCGGCCCGATCCCGATGCCTCTTCGCGATCGTATGGAGATAATCCAGCTCGCGGGATACAGCGACCGGGAAAAGCTCAATATCGCTAAACAATATCTCGTGCCCCGTCAAATAAAAGAGAACGGACTCACCGATGAGCAGATCGAGATCACCGACAATGCGATAAATCTATTGTCGACGAGATATACACGTGAAGCGGGGGTTCGTCAGCTCGAACGTGCCGTCGGCAATCTCGCAAGGAAGGTCGCACTTAAGGTTGCTCAGGGCCTGACGGAAAAGGTCACGATCTCGGCTGAAGAGATCAAGGGCTATCTCGGCCCGCCACGCGTTTATCCGGAAGAAGCCAGAAAGGAGCTTCCGCCCGGCGTGGCGACTGGCATGGCATGGACCGAGATGGGTGGCGAGGTGCTGTTTATCGAAGCAACGCTGTTGCCCGGCGGCAGCGGCCTCACGCTGACAGGCCAACTCGGCGATGTGATGAAAGAATCTGCCCAGGCGGCTCGGAGCTATCTGTGGTCGCACGCAGCGGATTTTGGCATAGATCCTGAGGCGATCAAGGGAAATGGCGTTCACCTTCATGTGCCGGCCGGGGCCATACCAAAGGATGGCCCGAGCGCGGGCGTGACAATGGCGACAGCCCTTGCTTCTTTATACACCGGCCGAAAGGTTCGCTTCGACACATCGATGACGGGTGAGATCACACTTTCAGGGCTGGTCTTTCCTGTCGGCGGCATCAAGGAAAAGGTGCTCGCAGCTCATCGTGCCGGAATTACACGCATTATATTGCCGTCTCGGAACGAGGCGGACGCCGAAGAGGTCCCCGAGGATGTTCTGAAGGAACTAGAGATAATACCGGCTGCGTGGATCAGTGAAGTGCTGAATGCCGCTCTTGAACCGGCAGGTCCCGGCGATGTCGACGGGACCTATAGCCACGGTGTTGCCGACGTGCAGTCCGAAGCGGGGAGCGAACCGCTTATCGCGAAAGAATTAAGAAACGATTCCTGATCGTCAGACACTTTTGACAAAGTGCGCTGCCCTGTTTCGGGACTCGCCTGCCGAGGTGGGACCCTCAAAATATTGACATTTTAACGGCGCGCCCGCATACTTTTCAATGTATCCCAGAGCCTGAAGCCCATCGTTTGGCCCGGTTTAAAACAGAAGTTCGGAACCGGCCACTTGGCTTAGTGTTTGGCTAATAGCGCAGTACGAAGACTGCTTCGATTTTATTGAGTAACACGGAGATTCGATCATTATGAGAAAGGCAACCGGGCCCGCAGGCTTTATAACAAAGTTTTTTGTGCTCAATTTAGTTATTATATTTTTTGTATCGCTTCTGTTTATTAGCAGCGTCGAAGCCCAAAGCACGAGACAGTTGAGTGCCGCCAAGCGAGCACGTATCGCATCAGATATCGAAGGTCAACGTAAAACAGGCGGGCCTCTTCAGTCCAAACGCAGCTTCCTCACTGCAAGTCCAACTGCCCCGAACGCTAATCCGATAATCTTCGCGTACAATTTCGAACTCGACCGGTTGATCAGCTTCAATGCCATGACTCCGGAGACGGTTTTGACCGACGTTGAGCTTACCGGGCTTGACCTCGATAACGGCGAGTATCTGGAATTTATAGATTTTAGGGCGAACACCTCTGAGCTTTTTGGCGTTGCAACTACGTCTCCAAATTCAAACAACGCTCGTGTCGTTAAGATCGATATAACCACAGGCGCGGTAACCACCGTCGGTTCCCCATTTGCGGTTCTGGCCGGTTTGTTTAGAGGCGGTGATTTTAATCCCGTGGTCGATCTTATCCGAGAGGTTGCCGATGATCGGGGGAACCGGCGCCTCAGCCCGGTAACGGGATCTTTAGTCGGGACGGACTCAAACCTCGCCTACGCGGCCGGTGACGTTAACTCAGCTGCCACCGCCAATGTGGTACATGTCGCTTATACCAACAACACAGCCGGTGCTACCCAAACAACGCTCTATGGGATCGATTCGGGAACCGATGTTCTGGTCACGATCGGCAGTGTCAATGGCAGTCCCACTTCGCCGAATACCGGCCAATTATTTACGGTCGGACCGCTCAATGAGAACGTCGGCAGTTTTGGCGGTTTTGACATTCAACAGGGAACAAATCTGGGTTTTGCGGCTTTCCGGATCAGCGGCATATCGTATCTTTACAGCGTTAATCTGTCGACGGGTGCCGCGACTTTGATCGGCGAGATAGCTCCGGATATAGCTCCGGTCATCGATGGTCTCGCGATAGCATACAGTGCAACCGCCGCATCGGCCGACCTGGCTGTCACCAAAACTAACGGAACTACAACCTCAGCTTCCGGTGGCACCACCACATATACCATTGTTGTGACAAATAACGGCGCGGATCCGGTTGCCAATGCAGTTGTTTCAGATCCGCTGCCAACCGGCATCACATCGGCCACCTGGACCTGCACGGGAGCCGGAGGCGGCGTTTGCCCATCCAGCGGAAATGGCGGTATCAATGCATCAGTTAGCATACCGGCGGGTGGTTCGCTGACATTTACGATGGTTGCGAATATTTCGGCTAGTGCGACTGGCGAATTAACTAATACGGTGACAGTAATCCTGCCTGCAGGCGTTACCGATCCGGTCCCGGGAAATAATTCGGCGACGGATACCGATACGCTGACCTCGGCGGGCCCGACTCTGGTTACTGTTGGTGGACGTGTTACGGATGCGAATGGTCGGGGACTCCCAAATATGGTCGTCTTGCTTACAGACGCTCAAACTAACCGAAAAACGGCGGTTACCAGTTCGTTTGGATATTATGTGTTTGAAGGGGTGTTAACGGGGCAAACCTATACCGTTTCGGTAGATTCGTCCAGGCGGTACAAGTTCCCATCATCCCAGAGTGTTCAGGTCGGCAGCAGCCTGGATAACGTCGATTTTGTCGCTGACCCGTTACCTGAGTAGAAGGTCGATAGCACAATTTCAGAAAAAGGCGGGCGTAGGACCGCCTTTTTCCGTCGCAGGGCCTATTGCGGGGCTTTTTAAGCTTCGCTCAATGCCATTATAATTCTGTCCTGCAACATCGACCACGGATTTGAGCATCAAAAAAGCGAATATTACCTCAATGAAAAATCCATTATCATCCCGCGTATTACGCATTTCTCTCTCTTTGATCACGGTTTGCCTCGTGATCGGAGCGTATTTGATCTACTCAGGGCCCCGGTCGTCCGGTCAAACCCCGCCAAAACGGGATTTTGGCACGGATCTAACAGTTGCTCAGAAGGGTCCGATCACGGGCCGTGCTGCCCGCTTCGGTGTATCCAAGGCCGTTCGAAAGCTGCCGGAGGTGCTCAACCCTGAGGCCGGTGCCGCCCGTCTGTTAAATAAGAAATACGACCGCCGAGGCATCCCGGCGGAGCCCAAAGAGATAAACCCCCTAAACGCTAATAGGGTAAAGAAATCCAGCCGCGTGGCAACCCCGAACGGCTTTGCGCCATTTGTCGATCAGTCGTTGAGCGCGTCATTCCCGTCCGCGATGCCGACACCATCAGTATCCGTCGAGGGCCTTTCGAGCATGGATAACAGTGCCGTTCTAGGCACCACCTTTGCTCCGTCGGATGCGGTTGGTGATGTTGGGCCGAACCATTATGTGCAGATGACTAACACGCTTGTCCGTGTTTTTAACAAGGACGGCTCACCGGCCGCCGCACCCTTTCGCCTGAGCAGCCTGACGAGCGTGGCCGGCGGACCGTGTGCCAATGTTGATGACGGTGATCCGATAGTAAATTACGACTCGTTGGCGGACCGGTGGATACTGTCGCAGTTCTGCACGGATCCGAACCCGGCCCATCAGGTTTTCGCCGTTTCAAAAACGTCGGACCCGACAGGTGAATATTACGTGTACGATTTCGTTCATCCTAACAGTAAATTTCAGGATTACCCTCACGTGGCGGTTTGGCCCGACGCCTATTACATGTCGACAAACCAGTTCACTAGCTCCTTCAGCGGCGCGGGTGCCTTCGCTTACGACCGGGTCAAAATGCTCCAGGGCGACCCTACGGCGTCGTATATTTATTTTGACCAACTGGCGATTTGCCCGAGTTGCGGCGGCCAACTGCCCACGGATCTTGATGGAACAATAACGCCGCCCGAGGGTATGGGTAACTTATTCATGGAGTTTCGGGCAACGGAATTTAATGACCCGGTGGACGGGCTCAGGATCTTCGAATTTAAACCGGATTTTGCAAATCCTACGGCTTCCACATTTACGCAGGTAGGAACAGATCTTGAGCTTGCGGCGTTTGACGGGAATTCGCCGCTCTCACGTAACTGTATTGAGCAGCCCGGCACGACGGCCGGCCTCGACTGTATCGCGGAGCGGCTGATGCATCGCCTGTCATATCGCAATCTTGGCACGGTAGACAGCCCTGTTAATTCATGGGTCCTGAATTTTACAGTCAATGTCGGCGGAGCATCCGGATCGTCAAGGGCAACTTACCAGGCGGGCATTCGCTGGGTCGAACTTAGACGGCCGAGTTCCGCCGGGGCACTAACGGTCAATCAACAGGGTACTTTGGCTACCAATCCGAATACCCCCGACGGTGGGACTAATCTTTGGATGGGCAGCATCGCCCAGGACGCTGCGGGCAATATTTTCCTCGGCTACAATACATCGGGTGCCGGGGAGGACGATTTCCCAAGTATCAAATATTCGGGCCGCCTCGCAACTGATCCGCCTGATACGATGGGGCAGGGCGAGGCCGTCGGCCATTTGGGGACCGGTTTTCAGGGGACGTCTGCTAACAGTCGCTGGGGCGATTATTCGGCAGCAACCATCGACCCGGCGGACGAATGTACTTTTTGGTATACGCAGGGATACCGGGCTGCAGAAGAAAATAGTTTTGCGTTCAGATGGAGGACCCGGATTATCGGTGGAATCAAGTTCCCGGGATGTACTACGCCGGCACGCGGCTCTGTAAGCGGAACGGTAACCACCTGTTCGAGTGCATTACCCATCTCAAACGCGTTAGTAATGCTCACGGGCGGTTTTGTAGCAACTACCAATTCCAACGGCCAATATACGATAATTAATGTGCCTGTTGGCACTACGTCAGCGTCGGCGACAAAAAGCGTGGGCTTTAACCTGTCGACTATTCCGAGCATTGCGGTCAATGATGGCGTCACCTCCGAGGTTAACTTTTGTTTGACTGGGGTTCCAGTATTGACTAAAGCGGCTCCCTCGATCGTTAGCGAAAGCTGTTTGCCCGCTAACGGAAAGGTCGATCCAGGTGAGACTGTTACGATCGCATTGCCGGTGTTAAATACCGGCGGGGCGGATACTATAAACAGTATCGGAACGCTTCAGGCGACGGGCGGAGTTACCGCCCCAAGTGCGGCACAGGCATACGGGGTATTAGCTGCGGGGGCTCCTTCGGTAACCCGAAATTACACCTTTACCGCGGATGAGGATCTTGCCTGCGGAACCGATATTACGCTGACCGTGGCTCATCAGGACGGAGAAAACAATCTTGGTAAGGTGGTTTATACCGTTTCCACGGGCGAGACCGGTACCGCCACTGTGACCAGCTATACCGAACCGGCAATAGCGATCCCCGACAATAATCCGACCGGCGTCAATGCGCCGCTGCAGGTTAGCGGTATTACCGGGCCGATAGCCGACATCAACTTTCGTTTCGACGCGGCCGCTGAGGGCACGTGTAATGCGACTGTTGGCAATGAAAATGCCGCGGTCGATCACACTTGGCTCGCCGACCTAAGATTTCGACTGACCTCGCCGCAGGGAACAACGGTAACAATATTCGACCGACGTGCGGGGCAGCGCAAGAATATCTGCGACACCCTACTCGATGATGACGGGGGATTTCCATCCCTTTCCACGGTTTCGAGCAACTCCACTCTCTTCCTTTCGGGGAATTTTGCTCCTGAAAATCCGTTGTCCGCGTTCGATGGCGAGAACCCGAACGGGACTTGGATCCTGAATGTCAGCGATAACGCTGGCGTAGACCTCGGGACCTTGCGACGTTTCTCGCTGATCATAACACCGCGTGTATGTGTCGACTGTGCGACCGGCGAACCTACACCGACGCCTACGCCGACGGCGACTCCAACCCCGACGGCCACTCCGACGCCTACGCCCACGCCGCCGATCTCGATAACGGTGACGGGTCGCGTACTAACGGCCAACGGCAACGGTCTCAGAAACGCGAAGGTGAGGATCGAGGAAGCTAACGGCAATATTCGTATAGTTCCTACCAGCTCACTGGGCTTTTTCAGTTTTGAAAATGTTGCGACCTCTACCACCGTAAATATCAGCGTCACTTCAAAGCTTTTCCGGTTTTCGCCACAAAATGTTTTTGTCGTTGATGGTCTGCCCGATCTCCAGTTTGTGGGCCTCGAGTGATGACGCCAAAAGGCGGTGATCCAAGGGCGGCACTGGTAAAGGGCCGCCTTTCTTTTCTAATCCGGCCAAGCAATACGAAATATATCGCGGCAACTAAAAAATCCTTAATAACATTAGAAATAAAGCAGTAAAAAAGTGTATGCTTCTAGGTTAGACATTTAGGGCGGCGGTGTTTTGAATTGTAGATTCGGCCCGGATGTTTCAGATAGCAGAACACCGTTAAAAACCCCGGTTTCTAAGCAAGATTTTAATCAGTAAGTTATTTAAGAATGGCATTTAAGTCTCTATTTAGTCTATTTTCAAGTGATTTGGCGATCGATCTCGGCACGGCAAACACATTAGTCTACGCTAAGGGCCGCGGCATTGTGGTTTCAGAGCCGTCGATCGTCGCCATAAATAAAGTTACCAACCAGGTCGAGGCGGTTGGCCGTGACGCCAAGGAAATGCTCGGCCGAACCCCCGGAAATATTGTCGCGATCCGTCCAATGAAGGACGGCGTCATTGCCAATTTTGAAGTGACGGAAAAAATGCTGCAGCATTTTATCCGCAAGGCCCACAACGGCAAATCGTGGGTCCGTCCCCGCGTCGTCATCGGCATCCCGTCTGAGATCACGCAGGTCGAACGGCGTGCGGTCGAAGATTCGGCTTACCGGGCAAAGGCGTCCGAGGTCTATCTCGTTGAGGAAGCTATGGCCGCTGCCATCGGTGCCGGATTGCCCATTACCGAGCCCCACGGCAATATGGTGGTCGACATCGGCGGCGGCACTACCGACATCGCCGTTATCTCGCTCTCAGGCATCGTTTACTCGCGTGCCGTACGTGTTGCGGGCAATGAAATGGACGAGGCCATCACGCAGTACATCAAACGCAAATACAATCTGCTTATTGGCGAACGAACGTCTGAGGCGATCAAGATCGCCCTCGGCAGCGCCTTTCCGCTGGAAGAACCTCTCTCAATGGACGTTCGCGGCCGCAATTTGATCGAGGGTATTCCCAAGACGATCACGATGACGGACGAAGAGATCCGCGAGGCTCTCTCAGATTCGGTAGCAACGATCATTAATGCTGTCCGTGTAGCCCTCGAGCGGACACCGCCCGAATTGTCGGCTGACATCGTCGAACGCGGTATCGTACTTACCGGCGGCGGAGCACTCCTCAAGAATCTGGACAAACGCCTGATGATAGAGACTGGCTTACCGGTTGTAATTGCGGACGATCCGCTTTCATCGGTAGTGCTCGGCACGGGCAAAATGCTCTCGGATTTCGAGCTCCTGAAACGCGTCAAGTGGGACAACTCATTGATGACTGGCAACTAGTCTTGAGTCTAGCGTCTTAAGTCTGGAGCAGGATCTGATCCGCCGACTCAAGACTCATCACTCTGAACTTTAGACTCATGGTAGAGCGTAGTCAAAAAGAAGTCTGGCGAATGACCCCGTGGTTGGTGATCGCCCTCCTTTTGGGCAATTTTGTGCTCATGGCGTTTGATGCCCGAGAGATAACGTCCGGACAGCGGATAATTAGGGCATGGACGCAAACCGCCGCTGATTTTATCCAGTCGCCCGCCACCACGATCTCGTCATCGATCGCCAATTACTTTGTCTCCATCTCAAATCTGCGATCGGCACAGGACGAGAACAGCCTCCTGCAGCAGAGGGTCCAGGAACTCGAGGTCCAACTGCAGCAAAAAGAGGACCTCGCGGCCGAGAATAACAGGCTGCTAGCTCTGCTCGACCTCAAGCAGAGAAGTCAGTACAAGATACTTACGGCCCGGATCATCGGGCGTGACCCGTCTATTTGGTTCGATTCTTCGATCGTCAATCGCGGCAGTCTCGATGGTGTGACCCTAAATATGCCCGTCGTGACCGATGGCGGTGTCGTCGGCCGTATCTCAGCCGTCAGCCCTCTCACGTCGCAAGTAGACCTGGTGACGCGAAAAGGCTCGGGTGTTGGCTCCGTCGTCGGCCAGATCGGCGAGACCGGTGCTCTGGGTGTCGTCACAGGATCAAGCGAAAGTGATCTCTTGGAAATGAAGTACGTTTCAGGGAATATCGAAGTGACCGTCGGCCAGCAGGTTTTCACCACCGGACAGGATGATATCTATCCCCCGGGTCTGAAGGTTGGTGAGATCGTTAGCGTGGTCAGCGGGTCGGCCACTACGCCGCATAAAATATTGATCCGGCCGGCGGCGAGCCTCAATGCAATGCAGGAGGTCGGCATCCTGCTATACGATCCGCCCGAACGGCTCGAATATGAAAAATCGCTTCCGAATGCAGTCGGGCCGAAATAGATAGAGATATTAGATCAAAGGCGGCGCGTTTAAGCCGCAGATATTAACAACACTCCCCAAAAACTATGGAAGGCGTAAGGCTAACAGTTGCTCTTATTATTGCTATCGCTCTGCAATGGACGCTACGCAATATAGCCGAGCCGTTGGCATATATCGACTTTCCGCTCATCATTGTGGTCTTCGCTGCGCTCCAGCGTAATTCTATAAGGGCCATACTTTTCGGCACTTTGTCGGGAATAGCAGTTGACGCTCTAAGCGGCGGACTGTTGGGTTCAAACGGGTTCTCAAAGACTCTGATCGCGTACCTCGTTTCTGAGATGGCGAGGCGTGTGTACCTGGACAACCTTCTGCTTCGCATACCCGTCATAGCAGGCGCGTGCCTGTTAGATGACCTCGTGTATTACGGACTGCATTGGCTGCTCGGTCAGCCGCCCGCCGGGGATGTCCTGGTTACCGTTTCGTATTCGCTGATCGGGACCACCATCGTAGGTACTCTGGTTTACCTGATGTTCCAGAATCTGTCTTCTGAACGGGCCAAGCCGCGACGGCGCGACATGTTCACATCCAGGAGACAAACGAGACGGCGAAATCCGATACGGCTTAATAAGTAAATATCTCAACAAGTTTCTTGCCCTATGAAGATCGGCGATCATGTTCAAAATCTCAGTGCACGAGTCGGGACGATCCAGGTTATAGCCTTTATCCTATTAACGATCCTCGGTGTACGCCTTTATTCGCTTCAGATCGTAAAGGGCGAATATTACAGCGACCGTGCCGAGAACCAGCGGGTACGGTTCATACCGATTGCGGCGCCGCGAGGCGCAATTTTCGACCGCAACGGTAAGCTGCTGGTGGATTCCCGCCCCACGTACAATGTTGTCTTGTCTAATGAGCCATTAAAAACGATCAACGTGAACGATCGGGTCGACGATTATTCGAGAGGCCTCGGCCTCGACCGCCAATTTGTGATCGAGCGGCTCAATCTGATCAAGAAACAAAACGAATTCGAGGCGATGGTGCTCAAGGAGAATGTCGATATGAAAGACATCGCCTGGGTGGAATCACATTCTCTCGAATTTCCCGAGCTTCGGGTTGAGCTTCAGCCGCAGAGGTTTTATCCGCTGGGCACAACCCTTGCTCACGTGCTTGGTTACGTAGGCGAGATCGGCCCAAAACAGCTCGAAGATCCGGAATATAAAGCAAGGGGATTTCGTCCGGGTGACATTATTGGGAAGGGCGGGCTTGAGCAGTCTTACGATGAGTATCTTCGCGGTCGTCCGGGCTATCGTAAGGTGATCGTCGATAGCCGGGGCCGGGTCCAGGCAGAGATCGAAAGGGTCGAGCCGCAGTCGGGCCAGGATCTCGTATCGACTATAGATCTTGATCTTCAGATGGCTGCCGAAGAGCAGCTTGCCAAATCCGCGTCGAAACGAGGGACGATCATTGCTCTGGATCCGCGAAACGGTGAATTGCTTGTGATGGCATCGGCCCCGTCATTCGATCCAAATGTTTTTATTCAGGGAAGCAAAACCAAAGAGGGGCGCGCCCAGATCGCTAAGTACTGGCAGGATGAAGAAAGGCCTCTCTATAATCGGGCGATTCAGGGCCGTTATCCTCCGGGATCTACGTGGAAGATCCCGATGGCGGTCGGGGGCTTTCAGAGCAAGGTGATCACGGTCACCAACTCTTCGCTTGCCTGCGGTGGCGGCATTCAGGTTGGGAGTAAATTCACAAAATGTATGGGCAACCACGGCAGCCCGTCGATCGTGCCTGCGATCTCGCGGTCTTGCAATGGATATTTTTACCGACTGGGCTTAAAAATGGACATCGAAGAGATGATCAGGATGATCGAGGTCTTCGAATATGATAAGACGACCGGCGTCGACATTCCCAACGAAAAAGTTGGACAAACACCGAAGAGTTGGAAACCGATTATCGAAAAACGCGGTGGTCAATGGACTGACATTCGAACCGTTTATGCCTCGATCGGTCAGGACACGGTTGTTGTCACCCCGATCTCATTACTCCGAACTGTCGCAGCCGTGGGGATGTTCGGCAGAATGTATACGCCTCACTTTCTAAAAGAATTTAAGCCCATAAGCTCGATCGGACAATTTGAACAGCGGGAAGGCTTTCGATTTGACCGGCCCGAGCCAAAGATCATTGAGATGAGTGAGGAACAGCAGAAATTGGTGGCTGAGGGGATGTGGTCAGCAGTGAATGCCGGCACGGCACGAGTTGTAAATATGCCGGGATTTGATGTCGCGGCAAAAACGGGTACAGCCCAAGCCGCCGACAGTGCATCCGGCACAAAGGATCACGCGTGGATCGTCACCTTTGCCCCCGCCTATGATCCGGAGATCGCCGTGATCGGGCTTATAGAGAATGTTGGTTTCGGCGGAACGCACGCGGGCCCCGCCGTTAGAGGAGTCTACGAAGCCTATCTTGCCAAGCGTAACCAGCCGCCGAACGGAACGGGCGAAGTGGCGAGGAGATAACCGCTAGATACCGCCAAGTTAATGGTAGCAATAATCGAGAAACGCGACCTGCGCGATTTTGACTGGCTGACGACGGGGATTGCCCTGGCGATCGCGGGCTTTGGTGTCTGGCAGATACACAACGCGCTGCCCGCCGAGGGATATTGGTCAAAACAGATCATCGGAATCGGCATTGCGATCGTTGCCTTTGTGGTCGTCGCGTTTAGCGATTATCGGCGCATTATCGATGCGGCCCCGTTGTTCTACGGCATCGGGCTTGTCTTGCTGCTGCTCGTGCTGACGCCGCTGGGTGTGGAGGTCAATGGTCAAAAGGCATGGCTTAAATTGCCGCTGATCGGTCAGTTTCAACCGTCAGAGTTTGTCAAGATACCGACGGTCCTGATGCTGGCCAAATATTTTGGCAATCGCAAGGCACGTACCCTGACTTTAAAAGAAACGCTTATCGGAAGTGCGATACTCGCCGGCCCTGTCGGTCTGATCATGCTGGAACCGGACGCGGGACAGGCTCTGACGTATTTTCCGATTCTTGCGGCTGTGCTTTTCCTATCGGCCATACGCATTCGGTATGTCGTTATTACGATGGTCGCAGCCGCCATTTTTGTGCCCTCTGCCTACATCGTCGGTGTACAGACAGGGACGATAAAGCGGTATCAGCAGGAGAGGATCAACGCTATTCTCGACCCTGAAAGTGTCGACCCTCGCGGTTTCGGCTATCACACGATCCAATCAATGATCACCGTCGGAAAGGGCGGCCTTTCCGGAAACAAGGGTGATACCGAAACTTCGCAGAGTGTGCTTAAATTCCTTCCCGCACCTCAAACAGATTTTATCTTCGCCGTAACTGCTGAGCATACAGGGTTTATCGGATGTGTGTCGCTCTTGCTGGCATATGCTTTTCTGATCTCGCGAATGATAGCTGGGGCGCGTGAGGCTTCCGATCGGGCTGGAATGCTTGTTATAATGGCCATCGTATGCGGCATGGTCTTTCAGATATTTTTGAACATCGGTATGACGCTCGGGTTCCTGCCAGTCGTGGGCGTGCCGCTACCGCTAATGAGCGCGGGGCTATCGGCTATATTATCGACATTTATAGCAATAGGATTTGTGGTTAGCATTAAGCTGCGTCGTTTCGTCAACTAGGAGGTTCTAAGGTGGCCGTTGATATCAAGAAATTCAAATCTGCAGAGACGATCCCCAACGGATCAGGGCGGGGCTGGCTCTCGGGCCTGATGTTTTTGCTTGCCGCTCTCTTGCTGGCTGTCTCGGCCGGTGCGCTGACAGGCGTTCTCGCCTCATATTACCTCAATAATTCACGTTATTCGGTCGAGGTCTCTGCGCTGGCCACTTACCGACCGCCTCAGGTAACTACGATCTATGCCGATGACGGCGAAACTATCCTCGCGGAATTTGCCATCGAGAAACGAATACCTATCAAGGTCCAGGATGTTCCCGAAAAAGTTACAGACGCCCTGCTCGCGATCGAAGATTACAGGTATCGAGACCATATAGGGATCGACCCTTACCGGATCATCGGAGTCGTGTTTAAAAACTTCACCACCGGCCGTCTTGAGGGAGCCTCGACGATCACGCAGCAACTGGCCAAGAACCTCTTTCTTTATAAGGACCAAACCTACTCTCGAAAGGTAAACGAATGGGCTGTCGCTCTACAGATCGAGCGTCTCTATACGAAAGACCAGATCCTCGAGATGTATATGAATTACATCTTTCTCGGTGCCGGAGCTTATGGTTTTGAGGCCGGATCGCGCACCTATTTTGGCAAGTCGGTGAAAGACCTGACTCTCGAAGAGGCAGCCCTGCTGTCGGCAATACCAAAGTCGCCGGAATATTCGCCGACTCGCAACCTGGAAAAGGCCCGGACCCGCCGCGACATCGTGCTCGATCAGATGGCCAAGTATTTTCCGGATAAATATTCCCAGTCTGAGATAGATGCCGCCAAGGCCACGCCGATAAGGCTCGCCGATACGGCCTATTATCAGTCTCAGCCAAAATCCACCGCGTGGGATTATCCTGTCGAGGAGATCCGCCGCTCGCTGGAAGAAAAATATACGACCCGCGTCGCGCAGGGCGGCCTCAAGGTCTATTCGACGATCAATGTCGAAGCCCAGCGTATTGCCACTAAGACTATTCGCGAAAGGTTAAGAGCATTCGACCGCGGTCGAAAATGGCGTTCGGATTACAAGAATCTCCTGCTGGATGAGAACGAAGAACCGATTACGGATGAAAAAGAGATCAATCGTACGCTTCAGTCGTTTAAGCACCCCGACTGGTATGGCGACGACTATAAGGAAGGGGAATACATCAAGGGCCTCGTAATGAGGGTAAATCCGACGGCTGACGAGGTTGGTGTCCGTTTCGGTAAATATAAGGCTGTTGTCCGCGCCGGTGATATGGGCCGCAGTGGAAAGCGCCCTAAAGACGAGCTTAAACCCGGCTTTCTGGCCGAATTTTCAATAAAAGGCGTCGACAAGGAAAATCAGATCCTCGATGTTCAGCTAGAACAGGTCCCCGAGATACAGGCGGCTCTGACCTGTATCAACGCCAAGAACGGAGAGATCGTTGCGATGGTCGGCGGGTATGATTTTCATACAAATAAATTTAATAACGCGACCCAGGGCCTGAGGCAAACGGGTTCCGCCTATAAACCGTTCATCTATACCGCTGCCGTCGAAGAAGGAATGACGCCGGAGATGACGGTCAGCGGAGCTCCGATCAAGCGTGGCGGTTGGTCGCCGCATAACTATGACGGCAGTGCGAGTCATCCAAATGTACCGATGAAGGTCGCCCTGGCGAAATCTTACAATCTGGCAGCCGTCCATTTGCTCGAGCAGGTCGGTATACAGTCAGGTGCACAAATGGTCCGCCGGTTTGGCATTACAAACCCAATGGCCCCGAGCTTGCCCTCGGCCCTCGGTGCCAGTGAGGTTTCATTACTCGAAATGACCGCTGCCTACGGGGTTTTTCCGAATAAAGGTGTGAGGGTCGCACCTCACCTGATCAGAAAGGTCTACAACCGCGACGGCAGCCTGCTCGAGGAATTTGAAGGTACCAGCTCGAAGGTCACCAGCGAATACGTCGCACTGACAATGGTTCAGATGCTGAGAGGCGTCACCTCGGGCGGT
>JBGSXN010000234.1:0-12039 GCA_041751355.1 Pyrinomonadaceae bacterium | reverse complement strand
TGGCCCGGCGCAAATTGGTATTTAGATCGCCGGCCAAATAAGGACATCGGGTTTCGAACAGATTTTCTTTCCACAGATACTGTAACAACAAGCTTCCCAGCAGGGATGCAGAGAAGAGAGATCTGGCCGTTCATTTCTCGGCTTCTCCGCTTTGACGCGCCGATCTCGCGACAAGTGAAAACTTTGATGCGGCTATCGGCGTAGTAGAAATATCTTGTAACCGGGCGTGAAATGCGGGCGTCTTCAGTTTCAGCGAAGTTACAGAGATCTGGCTAATGAGCAGTTACCCCACGGTTCTAAAAAATGAAACGCTGATGCACCGTGCGGACGAGGCGGCCGCTGAGGCATCGCTGCGCGTTGAGCGGTCGGACAATCAGCTCGTTGACCTGGTTCTCGCGGGCGACCACAGCGCTTTCGAACAGATCTTTGACCGGCACAAACGGCTGGTGGCCCTGATCGCGCGGCGGTATTTTCGCCGGCCCGAGGAGATCGAGGAGATCATCCAGATCAGCTTTGCCAAGGCCTATACGGAATTGGCCAAGTTTCGCGGTGTCCACGAGAGGTCGCTCCCGAGCTGGCTGGTGCGTATCACCTCAAATGCTTGTTTCGACACGCTTCGCAGCCAAAAACGTAAGCCCGAACGGCTGGCATGCGACCTTTCCGAGCATGAGGCCGAAACGCTGCTCGATCGGACGGCAAACGACTCGAATATCGCCGAGACATCGCTTATTGATAGAGACCTCGTCGACAAGCTGCTGGCAGGGCTACCGGATGAGGACCGCGTCCTGCTGCGGATGATCTACGCTGAGGAGATGAGCATGGCCGATATCGCCGACGCGTTCGGGTGGTCGCGTGCAAATGTTAAGATAAGGGCATGGCGGGCGAGATCGGTATTGAAGAAATTGGTCAAAAAGTATTTGTAACCCGCGGACGCCCGGCAGCGTCATTATTTAGTGGAGATGCGTAAAAGAGAAATTAACAATCTGGAAATCGAATTAATCGGCAAAAAACTGATCGAGAACGATCTGCTGCCGCTGAGCGAGATCGATCGTATTGTCGCGAATCCGGATCTGTTTGATCTGATCAATAAGCGGATCGCGGCGATCGAGAAACCGCTCGCGGAAATTCACGCATCCCGAAGCCGGAAATGGATACCGGCGGCTGGTTTTTCATTAGCTTGTCTGGCGGTGCTGGCGGTTTTAGCATCGTCATTCATGACAAAGATGGATGTGGCGGAACACGTTCCCGCCCCTGTAAGTATTGAGGTTCCGGATGCCGCTCCGGACGTCGCACGGTCCGAGGTTCCTCCTAAACCGGTTGTTGCAAAACTCTCGGCGGACCGTGCTCAAAATTTAGACGATTTGGAAATCAAAGTCGAAAAAGCTGCGTATCGCCGACCGCCGGTCAGAAAAGCTAATGTCAGGAAAGCGCCCATTACGGCTGAACCGGAAACCGAGTTTTATCCGGTGGCTTATACAGGTGATCCGGCTGAGACCGCGGGCGGCGGGCGCATTATCAGAGTTGACCTGGAGAGGTCGTCGCTTTTCGCTCTCGGCGTAAATATGCCGCTCGAGAATGATCACGCGATGGTCAAGGCGGACCTTCTTATCGGAATGGACGGAGTCACGCGTGCCATTCGTCTTGTCGAATAAAGATATTAAAGTTTAGAGGTGAAAACGATGAAGTTGTTATTGATGGGAATAGTTATTGTAGTTGGGTCGACAACGATCGTGATCGGGCAGGAAGCGCCCAGAGCGATACAGCCTGCCGAGGCAGAGACCAGGGCAAAGCTGGTAGCCGAACTCGCCGCTGCAACCGTGCAGCGATCGGTGAAAAACTTGCCTTTCTCGGCTGACGAGGTCAGCGAAAGCGTGCAGACCCTGGCGGACGGCAATCGCATCGTTCGCAGCTCGACCGGAAAGATCTATCGCAATGGCGAGGGCAGAGTCAGGCGCGAGCACTCCGGCGGGACCGGGGGGATGCTGGGCTCGTTTTACACTACAGCCCCTAACATTTCCCTCTTTAGCCCTGCTGATGGCCAGAATATTCTTCTGGACTTAAAGGAAAAAACAGCCAAGGTGCGCGAGTTGACACAGGCCCAGAGAGAGCTGGTGATAGTCGAGAGAGAGAAGGCGTCGACCGAGGAAGCAAGAGCCAAAACTGTTGATCTGCTGAGGCAGCAACCGGTCATCGTTACGGGCACGGGAGCCGGCGGCACGGGGTTTGCGGCCACGGCAACGGGTGTGGGACCGGGATTTGCTTACTCGACCGGCGGCGGCGGCAGGTATGAGACGCGGACCGTGGAACTCGGAACCAGGGATTTTGAAGGCGTATCGGCCGAAGGCACCCGCCGGATAACGACTATCCCTGCCGGTGCGATCGGCAACGAGATGCCGATCGAGACCGTTTATGAACGATGGTATTCAAAGGAACTCGGAATGGTCGTTTACTCGAGAAACACCGATCCGCGATTTGGCGAGCAAACCTATCGGCTGACCAATATCATCCGTGCGGAACCCGACCCGTCGCTCTTTAGCATCCCTACTGGGTATCGGAGGGTCGCTGAGCCAGGCAACGTTTACCGGATCAACAGCAGTGCGAAGCCGTTAAGGGCGGTACCTTCTGCGCGACCTGTTAATGTTGTCAGTCCGGGAGCGAGTTCGAGGCCCTAAGGCGGAAAACGACCTATGTCGGGACAGAACCGTAAATAGATCGAGATCGATGATTTTCGGCGGGCCAAGGTGCCCGCCTTTTTTTGCGCCTGGCATTAAATGTTTTAATTGACACAGTAATCGTGTAAATTGAGAGAATGTTAAGACTCCTACTCATTATCGGGTTGGTTGCAATGTGGGCTATAGCTGCGTCGGCCCAACAGCCGACGGTCTTGCCATGCCCGACGATATCTGTAGAGGGTAAATTCGCCCGAATGAATCCCAGCGAGTCTATCGAGTTTGTTGCAACGGCGGAAGCTAATGGCTGGCCCGGGCCTTTTGAATATCACTGGGCAGCGAGCTGGAGCGATCCGGTTACCCGCGAGCGCGTTACTGCTCATATCGAAGGCCAGGGCACGTCGTCGATCAGGATTCTCAAACCGGGAAATGGTATTACAGCCACAGTCACGGGGATCGGCTTCCCGGCGGGTTGTGAGAATACTGCTAGTGAAACTGCGGGCTGGACTCCCGCTCCAGAAGGTTGGTTGATCGCAGAGATAAGCCAAACGCTGCCCGAACTGGGAGCGGATATCGCCGCCAAGATCGTTGGGGAGATAAACAAAAATCCGGGAAGCCAGTTGTTTGTCTTTTCGGTGTACGGAAGAAATATACCGTCGGCAGTGATCTCAGGCCATCAGCGTCAAATATTGTGGGGGCTCAGAGCTAAAGGGCTCGAGGGGAACCGCATTACGTTTCACACTGTGCAGCCCGGCCGTGACCTGGATCAGTTTTGGCTGGTTCCTCCGGGAGCTTTGCCGCCGAAATGTTCAGAGTGCGTAATTCCGGGTGAACGTGCAAAAGTCCTTGAATGCCCGTTAATTACTGTATCCGGCCCTGCGGGTATTACGAAACCCGGTGACCCAATGACCTTCACCGCGTACACATCGGCATTGCCGCCGAACGTCAAAAAAATGTGGGAGGTCACGGGTGGTGAAATCCTTCGCGGGCAGAATATTGATCAGATCAAGGTGGCCTGGAAGCCTAATTACACTGTCACGGCCACGCTCAATGTGACCGGCTTGCCTGAGGGCTGTCCATCAACCTTTAGTGAATCGGCAGCTGTAACGATCCATTGGGCGCCGAGACTTCTTTACCGATCCGAGGGCTCGTCGAACAAAGTCAGCTCTGCACCGTTTCAGACGATCGCGCGACAAGCCAACTAAGAGGAAAGCGCTCAGCTCTATGTCCTTATCGAATATAATTCAGCTAGTCGTGAACACTCGGCAAAGGCCGCCAGCCAGATCATCTCAAACCGATTAATAATAAATGGAGTGGACAAGTCCCGAATAAGCTTCGTTTTTGGCCAGACCGGTAATCAAAGCATCAGATTTTTCCTGGTACCCCCGGGAACGGATCAGCCAGTGATCTGCTAAACTCACTTCCTTCAAACTCACTCTTGACATAAGTTATAATTAGAATTAGTCTAATTTTAGCGTGATTGGCTATGTACGAAACAGAAATACAGGATATGGGTTTGACGAGGCAGCGTGAGGTTGTGCTGCGGGTTATCCGGGACGGTCGCGAGCATTTGACAGCCAACGAAGTTTTTACCGTTGCAAAGGCGATGCTGCCGAGCATCTCGTTTGCCACCGTTTACAACTCGCTGCGGTTCCTGAAGGAAGCGGGGCATATTGCCGAGATACAGTTTGGCAACGGTGCGAGCCGTTACGACCGGATGACTTCGCGGCACGACCACGCGATCTGCACGAAATGCGGGGCCCTTGTGGATATCGAAATGGAACATCCCGTTGAACTCGTCGAGGTGGCGGCCGCGTATTCCCGCTTTAAACCCGAATCATTGGAATTTACGTTGAGGGGTATTTGCCCCGACTGTCTGGAAGAGGACTAGTAAATAAAAGGCACAAAGCACCCGGTTATTATCTATCGGAGTTCTCTGTGCCAGTGAGCGCTAATTTTTATAATAAATTCAATCATAAATTAAGGAGATATATAATTATCATGTCAACAGCAACAAGAAGAGCATTAGAAAATGCGGTCACGCTGGCCAAGGTCGGCCAGCCGGCTCCGGATTTCAATATGCCTTCGACTAAGA
The DNA here is from genome assembly GCA_041751355.1 of Pyrinomonadaceae bacterium. Classification (GTDB taxonomy): domain Bacteria; phylum Acidobacteriota; class Blastocatellia; order Pyrinomonadales; family Pyrinomonadaceae; genus OLB17. The sequence continues at coordinate 7,275 of JBGSXN010000234.1, read as the reverse complement.
ACATCGACACTTTGGCCGAGAACGTCAAATTGTCGGATTACAAGGGTAAATGGCTCGTCATGCTCTTTTACCCGCTCGATTTTACCTTTGTTTGCCCGACGGAACTGATCAACTTTTCAGACCGTCTGGAGGATTTTCAGGGCGTCGGTGCCGAGGTACTCGGTGTTTCTACCGACTCGGTCCATTCGCACCGTGCGTGGCTGAAAACGCCGCAGGACCAGAATGGTATTCAGGGCGTCAGGTACCCGATCGCGTCGGATGTGGGAGGAAAGCTCGCCCGTGCGTACAACATTCTGGTAGAGGAATCGAATATCGCTCTTCGGGGACTTTTTATCATCAATCCGGAAGGCGTACTGCAGTATTCGGTCGTTCACGACCTGAATATTGGACGCTCGGTTGATGAAACGCTTCGCGTGCTGCAAGGACTTCAGACAGGCGGACTGTGCGCGGCCGACTGGAAGCCGGGCCAGGAGAACCTGAAAGTTTAGTGGGTTGACAGAGTTATCAGAGTTGCAGAGTTCGGACCCGTCTTGACTCTGCAACTTCTGAAACTCGGCAAACTCATGAACTGATTTACGGAGTAAATAATTATGCCGATGAGAATTGGAGATGCGATGCCGTCGCTCGAAGGGGCGACCACGTGGTTTAACGGCTCGCTAGAGGATACGATCGAGCACGCGAAGGGAAAGCCCATGCTCGTACACTTTTGGGCAGTTTCGTGCGGTATCTGCAAAGACAAAATGCCGCAGCTTAACGAGATAAAGGCAAAGTACGGCCAGCTCGGCCTGCAGACGTTAGCCGTCCACATGCCGCGTTACGAGGCCGATACCGATCTCGATACGGTTAACCAGGCGATGATCGAGAACAAGATCGACGAGCCGTGTGCCGTCGACAGTTTGCACAAAGTAAAGGACGCGTTCCAGAACGAACAGGGCTGGGTACCGGTATATTACTTATTCGATGCCGACGGTGAGCTGAAGATCCGGGCCGCCGGTGAATTCGGTGTCAATGTGCTGCAAACCGCACTTGATAAGATGTTTCCGGTAAAAACGTCCGAAGCAAGTGCGTAGGAAAATAATAATCTATAAAAAAAGGGCAGCTGTAAAGGCTGTCCTTTTTCATTTGCACGGTAGGGTCGCAGATCAGATCAGCGGTCGGCTGGTAAGAATATAGTAGAGTATGAGTCCGCTTACGATAATCGAGCCGACCAAGAGGAGCAACAGGACGCCGATGATCGCAAAAACGAAAATATAATCGGACGTTGTGCCGACGTCATTGCCGGTGGCGCGTTCGCGGATCAGGTCCATATTTTTTTGATTGGCTTTCCAAAAGAAATCAAAGGCATCGCCGACCAGCGGAATGGAACCAACAACGTAATCGAGGCCAAGGTTGAATGCCATGCGGAGCAGAGTTATCTTTGGCACGCCGTAGCGGACACCTGAGACCAATATGTACAGCGACGGCAATAATGTAAGCGTATCGCCGACATTGGGCACGAGGCCGATCAGCGAATCGAGCCCGAACCGCCAGGTCGTTCCGGGCACACGAAAGAGCCCGTCAAGGTAGCGGGAAAGATCATCGAGGGACTGCTCGATCTCGATGTTTTTCGGAGAGTCTCCGCGTTGGAGTGCCACCATCGTATTAGGCCGCAAGCTGCAAGCCTTTTCCTTGATTGTGGAGAATGATCAGTTGGTTGGAATTAAGGGCTAACTCAGCATATGTTTTGCCGTAATCGTCACTAAACTCCACTTCGAAGACATCCGGTTCCAGAATCTCAACGATCGTTCCAACCTCTCCTTTTCCGAGCTTACGCTCTGGAATGTCAAGGATTAAGGCTACTGTATCTAGTAGATCGAATTTCTGAGGCATCATTTCTCCTTCATCACGTAACATGTGGTCAATCGCGGGATTAATTCGCCACGTTTCACGATCCAACCGGTTCGAACGGTCGCTTCGCCAGACTCGGTCTTAATTCTACAATCAACTGTATAACGTTGACCATAGATATCATGTTCTCCGATTATCGCATCGGCATCTTTGATGAGCTCTAAGATCTCGAAGATCAGGACGTCGGAATCGGATTGAGAAAAACCAAGTGCAGAGTGAAACACCTTGGCCTTGTGTCTTCCGCGCGGATCATTCGGATTTAGAACATAGTCCCGAATTTTGCGAATATCAATAATAGCGAGGTCTGCGCGGGGCAGCTTCATATTATTTTCGGCTCGGTGTGCCTTTCGTCTCAGTAATTCTAACGCTCAAGATCTTATCCCCTCGCACGATATTATCTACGACTTTCATATAAGCTTCGTTCACCTTACCAAATACAGTGTAGCCCCCATCGAGGTGCGGTTGCGATGAGTGTGTGACGAACCATTGTGAGCCGCCGGTGTCTTTGCCTGAAAGTGCCATGCCGACGGCACCGCGGTCATAGGGCACCATGTTCACTTCGCAGCGGATCGACCAGCCGGGGCCGCCGCTGCCGTTGCCGAGCGGATCGCCGTCCTGCATTACAAAATTAGGCACGACGCGGTGAACTTCGAGACCGTCGAAATATCTCGCACGAGCGAGTTTGATGAAGTTATCGACCGTCAGCGGAGCATCCTCGGGCAGAAGGTCGATCGTGAACGTGCCCTTCTGCGTGTTGAAAATGGCGCGTACGCTGCCGTTTTTTCGAGCGAGGGCACGGCGGTAATCGGCATTTGTGTTTAGGAGCTGACCCAGTTTTGTCCCCGTTTTCTTGTCATACGGCCATACGAGCCCGGCCTTGGGATATTTGGCTTCGACCTGCGGCAATGCTGCCGATGCCGCCTTCCATGCCTCTTTATCTTTGGTCAGGTCAAGCGCCTTGCGACGCACCAGATAATCAGGAGCGGTCATTGCCGCGTGCAGGACGGTCGAGAGAGCATTCTTATCGATCTTATAAAGGGCATCGAGGAATGTGAGTTGGGCGTCGTTTTCATGTTTGTCCGATATCAGCGATCGCGTGAATGCTGATCTCACAGCCTCGGCATTCTCGGCGGACGGAGGCAGGTCCGCTATCAGGCCGGCGGCGGCGGCGCGGACGTGCACGTCTTTATTCGCAAGTGCGGTCCTGAGAATTTCCGCGAGGTCCGGGGTCTTGAAACGAGCGTATGCCCGCAGCACGTCGGGCGCGGCCAGGATCGTCGAGGCATCGGCTTTTGGATCGGCGGCAGCAAATGCGGTGGCCATTGGACGCAGAATTTCGGGTGCCTCCAACTTCATCTTCTTTGCAAGATCGACGGTAGGTTCGAGAACGGCGAATTCACCTACGATCTGAGCCAGAGTGCTATATTGCCGCCAATGGGTTAGCTCAGGCTTTTCTTCGTCACCGGGTCCGGGAGCGATCCTGATCCTCGCGAGGTAAACGTCGGTTGTATGCCCATTGTCCAGTTTTCCAAACTGCCGGAATATGTCGACGGCTCGCTGATCGTAACTGTTGGCCATGATACGCCCGAGCGCCGTCGCGACTTCTACAAACTCGCTATGCACAGGAGGGATGTAGTCGGGTTTTTTGTGAGCTTTGTATTCGTCGAACAGATGCTCGCTTCGTTCAAGCAGACTGGCCGCCGTACTTTTATCTCTAAGCTGGGCCAGCGAGCGAACCGCGGAGACGCGGACGCGGGAATCTTTTTCATTGATAGCGGCAGTAAGTAATAGCTCGACGGAGTCTTTGTCTTCGGCGGCGCCAAGCGCTCGGGCGGCGTTTGCACGGGCGATGGGATCGCGGTCATCTGAGAGCATTTTTCTGAACTCAGGATTAGCGTTCCTGGCGCGAATACGGCTAAGCATGTTTGCAGCATCGGCACGAATGCGTGCGTCGAGACTGGAAAGGTAATTCGCAACAACCTTGTCGGCGCCCTCGGGTCGTGCGCGGAGTGCGGCGGTAATTGCGAAGAGAACGGTCTCGCGTTCTCGAATAGTGCCGTCGAGGGTCGCGAGGATAGCGTCGCCAAGAGACTTAAAGCTGGGGTCTTTGGTATTTGCTGCCGCTATCTTGCCGGCGGCCTCGACGGACCGCGAGCGGACAGAATCGGGGGTCTTCTGATCGCGCAGCGACTTTAGAATTGCGTCCGATCCTTTTACCGATTCGATCTCACCGAGCGCAAACGCGGCCATTGCCCGTACTTCTATCGAGGCATCTTTTTCAAGCAGATTTGCCAGCGTCCCGATCGCCGCTTCATTACCAATACGGCCGGCGCCGAGGGCGGCTCGCTTGCGGACAGCGGGATCACGATGGAACATCAGGTTTTGCAGCCCCGGTGAATAGTGGCGGGCGTCCTCGGCCTTTATTATCTGCAGGCTGACCGACGGCGGGATCTGGCCATACGCCGTGATGCAGAGAGTGCTGATCAAGACAAATAAAAGTTTAGTCTTCATGGTTGTTCGATTTTATGGGAGTCCGGGAGGATAACCAAGCGAAGCCCGGCCTTCTCGGGATCCCGGGCCTTCGCTTTTCGTTGAGTTTTGGGGTTAGGGCTCCGACCCGCGGAGCCGAGTGTTCGGCTTTATCAGCCTTCGGCTTCTGAGAACTTGCTCAAAGCCATTGTTTCAGCTTCCCGGATCAGAGCGAGGTTCTTGCTCTCGATCTCATTCAGCATCTCGTCTTTAAAATCTGAGTTGGGTTTATACCAAGCTTGCGATTCGAAATATTTCTGAAGATTTGCATCTTTAAAGACGCGGCCCCGACGCGCGTAGATCTCATTTCGCAAAACTCTCAGGTCCTCGGCGAAAAGAAATCCCAGCGTCTCCTCGGTTACAAGCTCGGTCGACAGCTTTTCACGCTGTTTAGCCTCATAGGCGGCAAGCAGGTCAACATTTTGCTGCTCTATCGCAGTTAGTTTGATCGCCTTTTGATTCTTTGCGGGCTTGTACCAGTCTCGCCAGTTAAAATAATCGCGGATGCCGGGCTCAGCAAACTTCTTCCCGCGGCGGGCGTAAAATTCCTCTCGCAATATTCGCAGTTCGAGAATGCTAAGTCCGGCGAGTTTGTCCTCGGTCAAAGCGACTGTCTGAAAATTGTCCATGTCGCCGATCGAAATGGCGGCCCGACGATATTTGTCCTTTTCGGTCAGCAGACGCTCGATGTTCTTTCGCTCGATATCGGTCAGGGCACTCGGGTCGTAACCGGCCGAACGCTTATACCAGTACCGCTCGTCAAAGTATCTCTGCAGCCATTCCTCGCTGAATGTCTTGCCGTGAAGCGCCTCGATCTCAGCCATCAGGATCGTCAGTTCGGCACCGGTGTAATCACGCAGGTTGTCGTCAGTTATCAGCTTGGCCCGCCAGATACGCATGTCACCGGGTTCGACGAAGGTGTGCTTTTCTGCCTCGATGATTCTTACGAGATCGAGATTGGCCCGCTCCATCGGGGTCAAAAGTGCATTACTAAAATTCCGATTTGGCTTGTACCATGTCTGTTTCTCGAGGTAATCCTGGATCGAACGCTCTCTGAAAACGCGGCCCCGCTTGCCAAAAATCACACCTCTGAGCAAGGCAAAATCATCGGCGGTCTCGTCTTCCTTGAGCTTACTTAGCCGCGTCCGGGTGAGCCGGGTCCTGGCAAAATCAATCTTGTCAAAATTATGTTTGTTAAATGCTCGCCAGCGTGCGTTTCGCTCACCGACATCGACTGGCTGGGCGGGAACATTGATCACGACGATCAATGAAAGACATAGCAAGACCAATAATCTTTTTCTCATTTCGCACCTCTCTTTTTAAGAAACGTCGATGATCTCAAAACTTGTAACGATCTCAGCGGTCGGCCTCACAGTGGCAGCGACCGAGCAATATTTTGTGTCGGATAATTCTATCGCACGGGCGACGGCCGCTTCGGAAACGCCGCGCCCGCGCACGATATGGTGGATGTGAAACTTAGTAAAGGCCCGCGGATGCTCCTCTTTTCGGTCACCGATGATCTCGACGTTATACTCGACCACATCCTGTCTTTTCTTGAGCAATATCGATATAACGTCGGCGGCTCCGCACGCTGCGACAGAAACGAGCAGCATTTCGATCGGTGTCGGTGCGGCACGCCTATCGCCTTTAGTATCAATGGCTTGGGCGTGTCCGCTCGGCGAGGTGCCGATAAACATTTCGTCACCCGCGTATTTAACAGTCGCCTTGTAAGGTGGATTCGTCATTATCTATTAGTCAGCCAGCTCGGATTTTAGCACAATTCCGGGGCCTGAGGTTGAGACCCGAAACAACCCATGGCACGAAAAATGCTTCAAACGCGCGTGTAAAGATGCGCCCGTCTCGTCGGGCCGGGAGAAGGTTAAAGATGAACAGAATATACAGGAACTTGTCGTATGCGGTTTTGGCCGTTTCGATGGTTTTTTCAATGGTGACGCTGGCCGACGCCCAACGCCGCAATGACAGAGACATCCGGGATGCCACGCGCAGCCTAAACTCAAGTATCGAAGATTTCGAGATGAATCTTAGGTATCAGATGCAGAGTTCGTCGGCAAATAACAGCGACCTTTCGGACGTCACCGACCGCATCCGTGATCTGCGGGACAAGGTGCAAATATTTCAGCAAAATTATGACCGCAAGCGCGAAAATCGTGAAGATGTGAACGCTATCGCCGCCGCAGCCAGGCGGATCGAGATGTTTTTGAGCTTGAGTCCGCAGAACCGCAGTATTCAAGACAACTGGGCCGTTGTCCGCCGGCAGATCGACCGGTTGGGTGCAAATTATGGTGTGGTCAATACCTGGGGAGCGGAGGAAGAGCCGAACCGGGTAATCGACAATCCGCCTTTCCCGATAAACAGCATCAGCGTCGGCTTGTCAGGCAGCTATCAGCTCGACGCCGCCCGCAGTGAGAGTGTTGACGACATAATTGAGGATACAAGGCTCGGCCCGGAAAATCGTGATGACCTGAAGGAAAAATTGATCGCTCCGCAGGAGATCTCGATCGACATTCGGGGCAATCAGGTGACCCTCTCGACATCTAATGCCGCACCGATTACTTTCACCGCCGACGGCCGTGACAAGACTGAACGATTGCCCTCGGGCAGGACGGTTCGCCTGCGAGCAACATTAACGGGTAACGACCTGATCGTTTCGAGCATCGGCGGCGAGACCGATTACAACATCACATTTACATCGATCAGCGATGGTAGGGGACTAAAGGTTTCGCGAAGGATCACAACGGATTATTTAAGCCAGACGGTTTTTGCAGAGAGTGTCTATACGAAGACGGATTCGGTCGCCACGACGCACAGCGGGGGAAATCCGGACCGCCGGACCGGGAA
>JBGSXN010000233.1:0-17137 GCA_041751355.1 Pyrinomonadaceae bacterium | reverse complement strand
AGGTTTTTAAAATCAACGAAGTCAAGATGCTGGTCCTGGTTAAAGCAGGAGAATACGAAAAATTCCTCACCCGTGTGCGGGTTGACGTGGCGCTGCAGACATTGGGCGCAGACTTCTTTCATCATGCACTGCATTGGGGAGTTAATTGACCCGATAGCCACGTGGTTTTCTTTCAAAAATGGTTTTAGCGTTGTATGGCGGGCTTCGCGGACGCCATTCATCATGCGGTCGGAACCGATGGCGATGATGCGGTCTACCTCGTTGAGGTGGATCAGCGGTGCGGTCAGGCGTCCCTCTGCGTAGGCGATCATTGCCTGGACAATGTTGCCTCGGAAATGAGCGTCCTGGGGGCGCGCCGGCTCGATCTCTGTTCCAAAATCTGTCGCCCAGACGATCTGATCGGTAGCGTTCTCGATCTCATCGCGCTTGAACAGGTCGGCTCCGTTTTTGTATCCGGCGAAGTAGATGACTTTATTGTTCTCAGCCCTGAGCGCTCGTGCGATGGAGAAAAGCACAGCGTTGCCTAATCCGCCTCCGGCCAGAAGAACCGTTTCGTTTTGTGTGATCTCGGTAGGCGAGCCTGTCGGCCCCATCACGAGGACCTCCTCGCCTTCTTTGAGAAGCGAGCAAAGCCGTGACGAGGTGCCCATCTCCAGCACGATCATCGATAACAGGCCCTTTTCCTCGTCGACCCACGCACCGGTCAGAGCAAGGCCTTCCATCATCAGACGTGTGCCATCAATGACCGGTGCAGACGTCTCGAAATTCTGCAAGCGATAAAACTGCCCGGGTTCGAATTTACGCGCCTGCAGCGGGGCCTTTACGATGACATCGACGATCGTCGGGGTAAGGCGTTCGACCTTGACGACATAGGCCCTTAGCTGCTCGTCGAGCGTTTCTTCGAGTTTGTCGAAAATCGCGTCCTTGTCCCATTGCGGCAGTGAGTCGCGCGTCGCGAATTCCTCAGTAAAAAGTTCAACGACGCGTTCATACCCGTGCTTTGCCGAAGCCATCGCCTTTACAACGTTACCGGCGTATTGAGGATGGTTATCGCCGTAATAACTGATGAATTTGCCGTCATGCTCGTACGATGTGAAGAACCCCGTTTCGCCGGTCGCGACCTCGACGGGGTGAAGCTTGCCATCGCCGTTTCGCTCAACCTTGAACGGCTGGAAAAACTGGCGCCATTCGTCCATCTTGAATGTGCCCGGCTTTTCCTTTTCGTAAATGACATTCGGCGACGTGCCGGCGGCGACACAGACGGTGTGGGCCGCGAATTCATGCATTTCATCGGTTTTCTCGAATTTACCGGTCTCGGCAATATATTCGAGCCGTTCGAAGATCAGCGCCCTAACAGCATTGAATTCATCCGGTATGGCCTCGACCGGATTCATGCATTCGACGATGTCGATCCCTTCCTCGAGGGCCTTCTGGACTTCTTCGTGGTTTAGACGATAAGCGGGAGAATCCTGTAAACGCTTGCGGTAAATGAGCGACACACCGCCCCAGCCTCGAACCAAAGGAATAAAATTGGGGTTTTCGCCTGCTGTTGCCGCACGTGCACGCTCGGCACGGACCGCTTTTCCATGCACCAGAAATTCCTGCAGCACCCGCACTTCTTCTTCGTCAAAATGTTCGACGACCTTTTCCTCGCCAAAATCGGCAATGATCTGCTCATATTTCCCCAGCATCTTCTCGACCTGGACGGGATAATATGCAAACAGCTCGGTCGCGGTATCGATACCGGTCAGCCCGCCGCCGATAACAACAGCCGGGAGACGGACCTGAAGATTTGAGAGTGTATCTTTCTTAAACGCTCCAGTTAACTGCAACGCCATCAGGAAGTCTGATGCCTGGCGAATACCGCGGATCAGGTTGTTTTTCATCGGCACGATGGTCGGCCGCCCCGCCCCCGTCGCGATCGCGATATGATCGAACCCGAAGCTCCACGCATCCTCTATCGTCAAGGTACCGCCAAATCGAATGCCGCCGTAGGAACGAAACCGCTTTCGTCGCGTCAGCATTAACTGGATCATCGTCAGAAAATTCTTGTCCCAGCGAACCGTGATCCCGTACTCCGAAACGCCGCCGAATCCGGAGAGGATGCGCTCGTCAAGCTTTTCCGTTATCTCAGAGAGATTCTGGATCGGCTTGGGACATTCCCGGCCATTCGAACCCGTCCATTCGAACGGCAAGGGTTCGATCTTTAAACCATCGATGCCTACCACGCCAAACCCTTCGTTCAACAGGTAATGTGCGAGGGTGTAACCGGCGGGGCCAAGACCCACGACCATCACATTCTTGCCGTTATAGGGCAGCGTATATGGCCGTTTCGCATTTAACGGGTTCCAGCGCGTCAGCAGGCTGTAGATCTCGAACCCGTAGGGCAGATTCAGTACATCGGTCAACGATGCGGTTTCGGCGAGCGGAATATTCACGGGCTCCTGCTTTTGGAAAAGGCAGCCCTTCATGCAGTCATTGCAAATACGGTGGCCGGTACCGGCACACATGGGGTTGTCGATCGCTACCAACGCTAACGAACCGATCGGATCGCCCTGCCCCTTGAGCATATGCATCTCTGAGATGCGTTCATCTAGCGGGCATCCCTCGGTTTTGATACCAAGAGGATTGCGCTTAGGCGTTCCGTCCGGCTCACGAAGGCCGGTCGAGCAGGAATCCTTTTCCCGTTCGTGGCATATCAAGCAATAATCGATCTCGTAAAGTGAGTCACGCATCGTGCCGCGGTCGTCCGTCAGCTTAAATCCGTCACGACGGCGAAGTTCCTGATCGGCACCGCGCATGATGTTGTGCAGATTGGGCTCTGGATGGATCAAACGAACCAGGTTTTGATAGTCCAACGCGTGCGGCGTCCTGAAGCAATACCACTTTTTGGTTTTTTTGAAGAACGCGACCGCCGACCAGGCCTCGACCAAGTGCAGAGCAGCCTTTATTGTAAGCAGATCTCCCGCCGCATCTTCCTTTAGAATATATTCAGAGAACAGCTTGCCAAAGGCTGCATCCTTGAGCTTGCTGTAGGCTGCATTGACCTTTTCAATAGTCGCGGTTACCTCGGGGGGCCGAACATTTTCATCTTTCGCGAGAGATTCTTCGGCCTCTAGCAGCCGGGCCGTCATCTCGGCGATCGACAATTCCTCATCACGCACCAGCGTCTCGTCAAATCCGCTGTTCCTCAGTTCGGTGAGTGCGATCCAGAGCTGATTTTCATTCATATCGGCGATCTGATCGGCCTTATACTTCTTTATTGCCCGCCGCTGAACAAAAAACTTGAACTTCCAAACCGGGTTCTGGATCGTTACCGCTCGGCCTAACTCGCTACGCTCGCTTTCGATGTGAAAAAGCCGTCCGATAAAATCGGAAAGATACGGGGCCGCGTCTGTCAGGATCTTTGATTCGACCTTTCTTTCATAGTTCGCGGCGCGTGTCCGGATATACCGGGTGAGCGCGGAATGCAGCGTGGGATCGCTTTCTTTTACCTCGGAATAAAATTTTTCGGCAAGCTCCTGCAGCTTTACTGCATCAAAGAGGTCAGAAAAATAAAAGCCCTCGATGCCGAGCTTTAGATTATAGGTGTCGCTGCTGCCGATCTCGGAAAAGTCCGTCATAACTGCTCATTTTCCCTGTTTCTGGCTCTCACAGGGCAATTGAACAATATATCACCCGGCCGCAGGGCATACAATCAAATGGCCGCCGGCGCATCCGCGAATTGGGCTTCAGGCCGCGTGCTACAATTAATGGAATGGGCCAAAAGGCGTGATTTATTGGCTCAGATATGGTATAAAGCAAGTTTGCATAGTGCGTTTAACGCGCCTAATAATAAGGATTTATAGCAGAGTAGTATGGAAAACGATCAGCGGTTGACGCCTTTACCAGTCGTAGCCGATATACAACCTTCCCGCATTGATTATTCGACAGGATACGCATCTTCATACGATGATTCGCTCGACAGCAAACGCTCAATCAGACAGTACGTAAATGTTGTCTATAAGCGTTTGCCCGTAATTATCGCCCTGACTGTCCTAGTGACCGCCGCCGCGGCATTCTATTCATACCGTCTGCCCTCGATCTATGAGGCCCAGACGAGTATGATCATCGAACCCCGTAAACCGAAGGTCACGTCAAAAGATGCGATCAATATCAATTTTGGCGAAGACGATAAATACTACAAGACCCAGCTAAAACTTCTTCAAAACCACGATCTGATGAAGAGGGTTGTAATTGCCCTTGGTATGCACCGCGAGGCGAATCTTCTCGGAGGCCAGAGCCGCGGCATAACGGAAACCTTTCGTTCACTTTTTTCAGGTGGTCAAAAACCGACGAGTAGTGATAATGCCCTTCCGGTGATCAGTGACGCCACATTGGACCCTGAGAACAGCGGGCAGATGGTGTTGACTCCCGAAGAAAATGCCCGAGCCGACGGCTACGCTTACACGCTGGCCGGAAGCCTGTCAGTTGAACAAGTCGAGCGTACGAACATCGTCAATGTTAAGGTCCGCGCGTCTGAACCGTTGATCGCCGCGAAGGTGGCCGATAAGGTCGCTGAGTTGTTCAAACGTGAGGACGAGAGACGTGAGAGCGATGGGGCGGAAAATGCATACGAGCAGCTAAACAACTCCATCAGGGAGTTAAAAGCCACGATCATCGAGCAGGAAAATAATTACCTTACAGCTTTGCGTGCCGCGGGACTGCCGCTTCAGGAAAAGGGCGACCAATTGCGTGCCAGCAATCTCGAGGCCCTGCTTACGCTCTGGCGCGAGGCCCAGAATGAGACAGGACGTCTGCAAGCCAGATATTCGGCGACGTTGAGCGCCAGCGGGAAGGGCGACATCCTGGCGGTTGTTGGAGAAAATGCGGCTATACAGGACGCCCGAAACAATAACCTGAAGCTCAGGGCAGACCTCGAAAAACGTGTCGAGGACCTAGATAAAAAGATCAACGAGGCTAATGAAAAGCTTAAAGCGATGCTCGTCAAATACACACCTGAGTATCGCGAGGTCGTGGCTGAGAGGGCTCGCATACAAGAGCTAGAAGAGCAAAGAGAGCGAGTGATGTCGGAAACCGCCGCACGCCTAAAAACTGAGGGCGAAACACTCGTAAAAAATGCCGAAAGAGAAGTTGTAGCCAGCCTAAACGCTCAACTCGCCGCAGCCCAGCAGCGTGAGGCCCGTCAGAGGAGTGCCTACGAGACCGCTGCCGCAAAGGCAAATATCGAGGGGCAGTATGAAACGGAGTTGGCCCGCCTTCAGCGTGAGATAGCTTCGAACAAGCTTCTACTCGACACCTACATGCAGAGGCAAAAGGAACAGGAACTCGCGCTACTCATCGAAAAACCTAACAACATCAAAATCCACAGCAATGCCGTTGTTCCCGGCGGTCCGATCGGTCCGCAACGAAGCCGTAACATCCTCGTGGCTCTGCTGCTCTCGTTAGGAGCCGGAATCGGCCTCGCATTTTTGCTGGATTATCTGGATGACTCGGTGCGAACGTCAGATGATGTCAGTCGGCATCTCGGCCTACCGACGCTTGCACTTATCCCCCATTTCGTCGGCACTGAGAAGAAAAAGCTTCTCTCGGCCAGGAACGGAGGCGGCTCGGGTGGCATGCCCGGGGCGGGCACGCTCATCACCCTCGACGAGCGGCATTCGCCGATGGCCGAGGCCTATCGCCATTTACGGACCTCTCTGCTGTTCTCGAGCGCCGGCAAACCGCCACAGACAATTCTGGTCACTTCGTCCCAGCCGTCCGAGGGCAAGACGACCACAGCGATCAATACGGCAATTACGTTGGCCCAATCGGATGTCGATGTTGTCATAGTCGACTGCGATTTACGTCGGCCACGTCTGCACAATCACTTTGGCCTCGATAATAATCGCGGGTTGACCAATTACCTGTCAGGCGACAAGGACACAACCGGGCTGATCCGCACGTATGCTGAACTTCCCCGGCTGAAAATAATCACCAGCGGCCCCATTCCGCCCAACCCGGCCGAACTGCTCAGCTCGAACGAGATGCGTAACCTGCTGCAGTTCCTCAGCGGCAAATTCAAGCATGTGATCATCGACTCTCCGCCTGCTATCTCATTCACGGATGCTACGATCCTCTCTACTCTCGTTGACGGTGTTGTGTTGGTCGCAATGGCCAATAAGAGCTCGATCCACCTGATGCGGCAGTTCAAACAGCGAGTGAGCAACATCGGTGCCCGTATCTACGGCGTCGTGCTCAATGGCATCAAGGCTGATTCGACCGAGTATTATTACTACGGCTCGGGATATTATAAATATTACTCCCAAGCCGAAGAGGACGAATCTACCCCGATGCTCGAAGATCAGGTGAAAGAAAAATAAAAGTGAAAAGGTAAAAATAAAAAGGCAAAAAGGAGAGTCAAATTCCTTTTTGCCTTTTGCTTTTTTACTTTTGCCTTACTTCTCCAGCCGTTTCATCTGACGAAGCAAAATGTCAGCATGATGCCGCGGCCGGTTGATATTTCCAAGCGTAATTTTTTCCCCGTCGTCGCTTGCGTTATCCACAACCAGATCACCGAAACCTAACAGACGCTGGGTTATCGTAGTTGAAACGGTGACATCCTGAATGCGTCTGAGCGGCAGGTTTCTCGTTCTTCGCGAAATGAGCCCTTCGTCGATCTCGAGCGATGTCTCGGTCAGGGTGTAGCGTTTAAGTTTCTGCTTAATATGATAGAAGGCGGGTATCAGAAATAATAAAAGTCCGGCTATAACCGCCCATCCACTCGCGATCGTTGTAAATGCCGCCGTGATCGCGACCAACAAGAGTGCTCCGCCACCTGCAAGTACATATCCCAGCTTTACAAATAATAACGTCGGGCAGATCGAGAAGATCACAGCGTCGCGTTCGTCGACTTCTCTCGGCCGGGCTTTTGTGGCGATCGGCCCTTTCTCCACCGGACTGACGAGATCGCCGCGGTTTCGCGCCGCAACACGGGTCTCTTCTTCTTTCTCAAGCATGGCTCCGCACTTCCGGCAATAGATCGCCGTTTCAGAATTGTCGGCCGCGCACTGTGTACAGAACATACTCGCTTTCCTCGCTGGACGATTATAGCCTCTTTTTGGCTTTGACTCGACGCAATCAGGGAATCGCTCGGCCCCCGGCAAATAAAAACGCGGCCGGTGTGTCCGGCCGCAAGTCGTTATTCTGACAAATTTTGGAGAAGATTATCTGCCTATGTGGAGAGCCTGTTGCGTTATTGATTGACCAGCCGCATGCGGCCATCCGCGAGACGGACGGCGACTGCGTTTGGTTCGTACACATTCAATGGACGCGATTCTTTATTGCCCAACTGCGCCGCCTGGGTTTCGCTTACCCTGGGGCTGATGCGAGCTGTCGAGGGATCGGAAATAGACCCGTATCGGGCTGTTATTCGCCGAACATATTCACGAGTTTCGTTAAATGGCGGAATCTGCCGGCCGTATCTCATCACCGCGCCTTCACCGGCGTTATAGCCGGCAAGCGCCAGTCGGACATCGCCTCCAAACATATCCAGGAGCATTCGCATATACTTGACGCCGCCGTCGATATTCTGTTTCGGGTCGTAAATATTGGTGACACCGAGGCGGCGGGCAGTTCCGGGCATAAGTTGCATCAACCCACTGGCTCCTTTGTGCGACAGTGCTCGCAGCTTGAACGCAGATTCCTGATGCATCTGGGCGTATATGAGCAGCGGATCGATCCTGTAGCGGCGGCTCGATTCGACGATATAATTATCGATCTTGGCATCGCCTGTCGTGAACCCATTCATATGGGTCGCCGAGCCCATTACGAGCCGACTATATTCGGTGCGGGGGGCCATTCGATTGGCAAGCCCGTCGGTGACGCTCGTCCCGGAAGCCGAAGTTTTCTTAACGAGCTTTTTTCCTGAGTTTAGTTTCGTTGGAGCAGCGGTTGATTTTGTTGCAGCCGCAACCGGCTTAAATTCAGGTCGTTGGATCTGAACGCCGCGCGACGTGTCGAAATTATCAAAAAATCGTTGACGCTCCTGTGCAAAAGTGAGAGGCGCTGAGAGCACCAGCATGGTGATGGTTAGGTATGATTTATTCATGCGGTTTTATGGCGAGCAGACTGGCATCTGCACGATTGGGGTCGGGCTGTGCCGATTTCCCTGTCGTCTATTCATAGAAAGGTCTAAGGGCAAAGTGTTTCCACAGAATACAAACATTTTAAACACTTTTCTCCCCGTAATCGAATATTCCCGATACCGAACCTCTCCTCTCGTATCATCGCGTTTCTACCTCTCACCGATTTGGGTTATCTTCTGAGATATGCTGTACGTTTCCCAGATCCTCAATCGACCCGTTATCGACGCCCGCGGCGAAAAGGTAGCGGTGATCAATGATGTGATCGTCCGGTACGGTGACGAGGAATATCCGCCCGTGCTCGGGCTCGTGGCGCGATACAGGCGGCGAAATTTCTTTATGCCGAGCCGTGATTTTACCGGCCTCGGCACGCAAGGGGCCACTATGTCCTCAGCAATTCTGGACTTGACGCCATTTGTTCGACGCGAGGGCGAGGTCCTGCTCGGTAAAGATGTCCTCGATAATCAGCTGATCGACGTCGACGGCAAACGTGTGGTCCGCGTCAACGACGTACTGCTGATCGATGCCGGCGATATGTGGCGGGTTTCGGGCGCCGACGTTAGTTTGCAAGGCTTTCTCAGACGTCTCTTGCCAAAGGGCTTCTACGGCAGTGGACGTCCTGTCGAAGTCATCGATTGGGCCGATGTAGGCTACCTTGCCACCGACACCGCAACCGTGACCGTTCAGCTAAAATCGTCCAAGGACAAGCTCTCGCGGCTTCACCCGGTTGAGATCGCTCAACTCGCCGAGACCCTTTCGCCGATCCATCGCACCGAGATTGTCGAAAGCCTCGACGACGAGATAGCTGCCGACACACTTGAAGAGATGTCCACTGAGGCGCAGGCCCGAATTCTCGAAGAGATGGACGAGGAACGTGCCGCCGACATTCTCGAGGAGATGTCGCCCGACGACGCTGTAGATGTGCTCGATGAGATGGACGACGAAAAGTCTGAACAGCTTTTCAATCTGATGGAGGCCGACGAAAAGGCCGACGTGGCCGAACTGATGCACTTCGAGCACGACACGGCAGGCGGCCTAATGACAACTGAGTTTGTGGTTTTCCCAAAGGATCTGACAGTTGGTGAGACCATCGCCCGGCTCCGCGAAATGGCCGAAACGCCGAACATGATCTATTACCTCTACGTTGTCGAGGAGGAAAATTCGTGGAAGATCTGCGGGCTGATCTCACTTCGCTCTCTGATTCTGGCCGATCCGACATATAAGCTTGCCGACGTCATGCGAAAGGAATTCAGGTTTGCACATCCGTCAGAATCTGCAGCGTCGGTCGCCCAGACGATTTCAGAGTACAACCTCCTCGCCCTGCCGGTCATAGACGATGACGGCGACATCGCCGGCATCGTCACAGTCGACGACGCAATGGAGATACTGCTGCCCCGAAACTTCCAGAGACGGCTGCCGCGGCTATTTGGTTAGTAGAATCGAAAACATCAGGTTCATCGAGCAGAGCAGTTCCGTCGTCGAGACAATCGTTGTAAAAATCCGGCCTGCATTCAGGGCAGCGTTTGATAGAAAGACCCGACTTAGTAAGAGCTATCTCTGATATACCACTCGGCCGCCGACTATCGTGTAGAGTACGTTGACCATTACGTTTCCCCGCTCGTCTATCCAGTCATAGGGCTTTGTGGTAAGGAGATTCTTATCGAGAACCGTAATATCTGCAAGCTTACCGGCGGTCAATGTGCCTTTTATTTCGTCCTCGAAACTGGCGTACGCCGATCCCCAGGTGTGGGCCTTTATAGCTTCTTCGATAGACAGCCGCTCGTCCGGAAACCAACCACCAGCTGGCGTGCGTCGGACCGTCTCGCGCGTCACGGCGGCGAATAGGGCATAGATCGGGTTTATCGGATAGATCGAGGCGGATGTGCCGGGGAAATCGCTGCCGAAGCTGAGCACTGCGCCCTTGTCGCGAATGGTCTTAAAAGCATAGGCGCCTTTCGAACGTTCGCGGCCGATCCGCTCTTCCATCCATCTCATGTCGTCGCTCAGATGGAAAGGCTGGACCTCGGCCACGACTCCCAGCCCTTTCAGCCGGGCAAAATCCTTCGGAGCAAAGACCTGCGCGTGGACTAGGCGCATCCGGCGGTCGCGTGGGCCGTTTGCACGGGTCATCGCCTCGATCATATCCAGCATTACGCCGAGGGCCTCGTCGCCGATGGCATGGACCGTTACCTGAATATCGGCGGCGTCTGCATCGATCATCGTTTGAGTAAATGGACCGCGGTTGAGTTCCGTCCTGCGTTCGGGTGACACCCAGGTCAGCGGCCGCCAGTGCCCTCGATTCGTTCGCGTTGGGTCGCTATCGTAGGGCTCATAAAAACGCGCCCCGCTCGTGCCCATGATCCCGTCGATATGTCCCTTGACGGCCCCTAGTCTGATCATCGGCGTCCCGAAGCCTCGTTTGATCCCGAGCGCCTTCATCTGCGGCCAGTACTCGATGCCGTATCGAAAATTTACTCTTGCCGTCAAACGGTCCTGTTCCAGGAATTCGTAAAAGAGCCGCAACTGCTCATGGTCTGAAATATCCTGAAAAGATGTAACGCCGGCCTCGCGGATAATCCGCAGCACGTTCTCGGTCATCTGTGTCCTCTTTTTGTTGTCCGGGCGCTGATCGCCGCCAAGGAATTTGGCCTCGATCCCGCGAGCATTGCGGATCTGCATCGTTCCCGTGATACGGCCCAGACGGTCACGCACGTGATTTATCTCGTCCGAATCCGCGGCATTTTCGGCAATCCCTGCATTTCTCAATGCAACGGTATTGGCAAAATACATTGAATTGTCGAATTTCGAGATAAACATCGGCGTGCTGCCGGTTATCGTGTCGATCAGCCGGCGGTCTGGCACCCACGCTTCTTTCGGTTTGCCGGCGGCATCTGCCGCCCCCAGCTCCCACTGTTCATAGGCCCCCCAGCCCCCGCCGCGGATCGCCTCGGCCGGCCGCAGCTTCACATACTCACGGACCCGCGCGACGAGATCATCGTCTTTATGAACATCCATCAACTGAATATTCCAGAAGAAAGAAGCCGCGCTGGCAAAATGAATGTGGTTGTCGTTAAAGCCGGGAACAACGAATGCTCCCTTCAGATCGATGACGCGCGTCTCTCGGCCCCGTAGCTTCATCACTTCGGCGTTCGACCCGACCCTCAGGATCTTCTCGCCACGGACCGCTATCGCCTCGGCCCTCGGCCTTGTCTCGTCGACGGTCCACACAGTGGCATTGTGCAGTATCAGATCGGCAGGCCTATCACTCTGGCCCCTCGCCTCGCCAAAAAGCCCAAGCGCCAGCATTACGGGAAACACTATTAGGTAGATTTTTCTCATATTTACAGGACGCCCAACCTCATGCTCAAATACGGGCTCCAACGAACCACTGAGCAAGAGCCTCGTCGAAGCAATCCGCCGGCAATCAGCGGCAGCGTTTCATCATTCGAACCAGATGTCGTGGAGTGCTCGGATTATAGCATTGATTAGGTATTCGAAGACTATCGGAAATCCGTGAGCATAATGGCGTTACCAAAGCCCTCAGCACGGGAAACCGCTATCCTCTTCCCGTCCCTCGAGTATTCCCTTCGCGCTATCCCCGGGACGGCCACGTCAGTCATGGCTCTTCCGGGGCTTCCGTCGACCGGCTGAAGCCAGAGGTTTTGGCGTTCCCCTTGAGCGATGACCACCGTTATGCCTCGATCGTCAGGTGTCCAGATAGGGCCGCGGCTAGTGTTAGTTGTCAACGGGACATCAAAGACCTTGATCGGCTGGCCGCCTTCGGCAGGCACAATGGCCAAACGGTTCCACTGCAATGTTTTTTCGTTTGGAATGAAGCACGCGAACATCTTGCCGTCACGCGAGTAGCGCGGTTCCACGGCTTTGTAATCAGTCAGGACCTGCGGTTCGCCTCCTTCAATGGGCACACGCAACACCCTTTGTTCGCCGCCGACCCAGGCAGAATAGATCACAAATTTACCATCAATCGATATGTCAGGATTGTCGCCGTTATTTTTGGTAAGCAATATCGGATTCCCGCCACTCGCGTCGATCCGTTCTATCTGTCCGCGCCCCGGGCCGTCGAGTAAACAATGTACCGGCCGTCAGATGACATCACGGGGACCGATTTTAACGCACGGTCGCTGGTTAACGCTCGTGCATTCGAGCCGTCCGCATCCATTATCCATATCTCGGGCTCGCCGGTTTGATCGGACGCAAAAACAATGCGGCCATCAGGCGTCCACCCAAGTCCCCATGTGTCGGCGGTGGCCGACATCACCGATTTCGCATTCTCCGGATTAACGTCGGGCGACACCCATATTGCTGACCGGCTGTAAACCTCGCCTACAACGATCGAGCTCCCATCCGCAGTGACCGAGATCGAGTAGTGGCCATTGAGATTATTCGTTAAGCGCCGCCCCGCCCCTGCCGGATATGCAACCTCCCAGACCTGCCCTTGGAATAGTAGGTCGTCGGCTGCGATCATTAACAATGAGTCACCGGTCGGGTGCCACACGATATCATCGATGAAGGCCCACTTCTGGGAACCTATTTCTGTGATAGAACCATCCGCGACGTTGATCAGGACGAGGGTGGCCATCGGTTCGGGGTTTTTCGAATCATCGCCGGTTGCGGCTGCCAGCGATTTCCCGTCGGGTGACCATGCCGCCATCGCCCAGAAAAATTGTTCGCCTGCTCTTGTCGCCGCTTTCGCTCGTTGGTTCCGTCGGAATTGGCGACATATATCGCCGTCTCGTTCGTGGCCGGATCAAACCGGCCGAAACTTATCTCTCGCCCATCGGGTGAAAACCTTACGCTCATAGCGTTGGTTAAAACTTTTGTCGGTGTTCCTCCCAAGGTCGGTACGCGGTAGACTGCAGGAGCTTCCTCGCTTTTGCTTGCAGCATTAAAATAGACAAAATTGCCGTCAGGCGAGAATGTCGGCGGCCCAAATTGATCCAGTTCGCCAGGTTTGATCACCGGTATATTGCTGTTTGTCTGTATCTGCTTTATCCACAGCGAACGTTCTGCGCCCTCAAGTTTGTGATAAGCCAGGAATTTTCCGTCGGGCGAGATCCTTGGGTCCCGACTCCTGCCGTCACCGGTTAGCCGTTGAACTTTTATCGAGTCGACCGTTTTTACAGGCGTCGCCGGCGCGGGTTTTTCCAGGAATTTATAGATACCGTAACCAAACCCTCCCAAAACAAGAAGGATCAATACGGCAACCGCTGCCGATCCGAACTTGTGCTGTTTTATACCCGAGGTTAGATACTGCGCTCCGGACGAGGTGGAGTTGGCCTCGGCCGTGATATGGGTCGAGGCTTGCAGGATCTCCGTCCGACGGCCCTCTGAGCCGGCATCACCCGACGTGGTAATGTGAGGAGAGTGCGATCGGTCCAGGTCCGATTCGGCATCGAGCTTCTTTTTCAAGCGGCGAAGATCGATCAACAGGTCCTTCACGGTCTGGTACCGCTCGTCGGGGCTCTTTTCGAGTGCCTTTGAAACGATCTCGTCGAGGCGTTCCGGTGCTTCGGGGACGACGCGGACGAGCGGTTCAGGATCTATCTTAACGATCTCTGCTATTAGGTCCGCTGTCGTCTCTCCGGTGAATGGCGGCCGGCCGGCGGCCATCTCGTATATGACACAGCCGAGGCTCCAGATGTCCGAGCGAGCGTCTGTCCGTTTGGCCCGCGTCTGCTCGGGCGACATATACTGGACTGTCCCCATGATAACGCCGGGAGCGGTCTTCACCTGTGCCCGCGTTTCGCCCTCAGAGTCGATGTCAGAACCCGGGCTTTCAGAAAGTTTGGCAAGGCCAAAATCAAGCACCTTCACCAATCCGTCATGGCGAATCATTATATTCTCCGGCTTAATGTCACGATGAATAATGCCCGCTTCGTGCGCCGCCGCCAGGGCCGAAGCTGCCTGTATCGCAATGTCGAGCGTCTTTTCCAGGGAGATGGTCTTCGAATGAAGCAAGTCGCGGAGAGTATCGCCATCCACAAACTCAGTCGATATGTAGTTCGCCGCTTCGAATTCGCCTATCTCGTAGATCGTAAGTATGTTCGGATGGTTGAGGGCTGACGCCGCACGTGCCTCTTGTCCGAATCTTTTGAGACGTTCCCCATCCGCCGCTACCTCGTCGGGCAAAACCTTGAGTGCGACCCGGCGTTCGAGTTTCGTATCCTGCGCTAAGTAAACCTCGCCCATACCGCCTTCGCCGAGTTTGTTGACGATACGATAATGCGGGATCAGCGAGTTTGCCGGAAAACCCTCTTTCATGGTGCAGGAATTATAGCACTTGTCGCCAGGTCTATTTATTCGACCTTGGTCTCTGGGGCGTCAGGCCGTTCATTCATTCCTTGATGCCATTTAATCCGAAACCCGGGAAGCGTTTCCTGCGTAAGAAAAATTACGTATTTGCACAACCAATGATCGTTGTTAGACTACTAAGAAATATTACGTTCAAATCAGGAGGAGATACATGAAAAGATATTTACTTTTATTGGCGGTAATGTTCGCTTTTGCGATCGGTGTCAGCGCCCAGGGCATTCAGGTCGGGGCCACCATGGATGATTTCTCTCTGGCCGATACTTCAGGCAAGACGCATTCACTGAAAAGCCTGAAAGGCAAGAACGGCGCTGTTCTGGTCTGGCTTTCGGCGCAATGTCCGGTCGTTAAACTATATAACGATCGTATTAATATCATCGCCGCCGATTATGCAGCGAAGGGAATTAACTTTATTGGCATCAATTCAAACGTCACCGAGGACCTAAACTGGGTCACCTCCGATGCAGCCAAGGTCGGTTATAAATTTCCGCTCCTGATCGACAAAGGCAATGTGCTGGCCGATAAGCTAGGCGCAACAGTTACGCCTGAGATCTTCTTCGTAGACAGCAAACTCAAGCTGCTCTATCACGGGGCCATCGATAACGACCGTTCGGGCAGGAATGTCCAGGAAAAATATGCCAATGCTGCATTCGACGCAGCTCTCGCGGGACAGAAGATCGAAAAGTCTAAGACAAATGCTTTCGGCTGTGAGATTAAGCGCGTGAAGACCGTCGCAAAAGGGCAGTAAATAATGCTTCAGGCAAAATCCTCACGGGCGTGGGCCACCATCATCGGCTGGCTCACCGCCCCTGTTTTACTTATCTCAGCTATCGCCGCCCAGGCTCCTACCTCGACCATTGCGCCGTCTAAAGGCTCGCCTGTCCCGCCTGTCGTCATAAAGATCGACGAAAAACGCTTTGCGGAATTGATCAAGCCAAATGGCAAGCCACTGCTCATCAATTTCTGGGCGACCTGGTGCGAGCCGTGCCGCGAGGAATTCCCTTCCCTCGTCAAGATCGATGCCGAATACAAGGAAAAGATCGATTTTATTACCATTTCCCTCGATTTTGAGGAAGAGTTGAATACCGGCGTTCCAAAGTTCCTGGCCGCGATGAAGGCGACGATGCCGACCTACCTTCTGATCACACCGGACGAGACCGCCGCCATATCGATGGTCTCGAAAGATTGGGCCGGCGGCCTCCCCTTCACCGTTCTCTACGAATCCGGGGGCAAGATCTCCTATTTCCGCCAGGGCATCGTCCGCCACGACATTTTGCAGAAGGAGATCGATAAGGTGCTCACTGTTCCAGCCGTGATACCCACGCAAATTGTCGAACTGCCACTGCTGAGACAAATTCGAAGTATCGATGACGGCATTGCCGATGCAAAGCGTGATGTTGCGAAAGGCGAGTACTCACTTTTCAGATACGGATTTTCGCCCTCCGTACCTGAAGAGTTTTTCGACGGTCTTAAGACAAAGTATTCGGTGAGCGTAAGAAGATCGGGATGTTTTATTCCGGTGGAGGGCGAGGAATATGTTAAGGGCTATAACCAGACCGTTATCAGCACTTTAGCCGAACGTCATGGAGAGAAGATGCGCGGCCTTCTCGCGTTCGCCAACCAATAAAGATGTTCGAGATTCGCTTATCACTTCTAACTTTTCACTTCTAACTTATTCCGGAGTAAGTGATAGGTTATAAGTGAAAAGTAAAAAGATGATTCGGGCCGCTGCCGGAAAACTCCGGTTTGCCGGAAATTTGAGATTTTTCAAAGCACACTAATAATATTATGTTCAGAAAGATCAGCGATTTCGAAAAGGCGTGGACCTATGAAGCCGAAATGACGGGGAAGATACTACAAACCCTGACCGATACCACGATTCAGCAAAAGGTTTCCGAGGATGGACGCACTCTCGGTTTTGTCGGCTGGCATCTGAAATTGACCCTCGGCGAAATGCTCGGCCTCGTCGGTCTGACAATCGATTGTCCCAAAGAAGATGCGGAATGCCCCGCCGCCGCCGCTCAGATCGCCTCCACATATGAAAAGGCCGCGGCCTCTGTTTCAAGCGAGGTCGCCGCCAACTGGACCGATGAGACCTTGCGTCAAAAAGATGAAATGTACGGCGAAACATGGTCCCGCGGAATGACCTTGTTCTACCTCATCGCCCACCAGGCCCATCACCGCGGCCAAATGACCGTCCTCATGCGCCAGGCCGGCCTCCCCGTCCCCGGCGTCTACGGCCCCTCCAAAGAAGAATGGGCCGCCATGGGCGCGCCGGCAATGGCGTAAACATTTATCCCGAATCCCTTCAAGTAGATTCGTTGTATTTCAGTTGGGCCTTTTGTGCAGTATCAACGTGGACTTTATCTTTTCCTTCAGCCGTACGTCTTGAAGTTGCCTTTCCAAGGTCTCCAGTGCGAATTCCACCGTCAAGAGGCTTTTTCGGTCAGTCATCTTCTTCGCTAACCCGATCAGGATACTGACCGCATTCTCGTTGGCCTGTTCCACCAAAGTGTCAACTAGTACTTGCTCGACCGAGCGGTGGGCCAGCATTGCCCTTTCGATAAACGGAATTACCAGCGGATCTTGAACGTATGTCAGACTTCGGGCTGCGAACCAACGGTCGTCAAGGCGGTCGTTGGTCAGAATAGTCCCGAGCAATTGTTCTGCCATCGACGCCAGCC
>JBGSXN010000232.1:0-4322 GCA_041751355.1 Pyrinomonadaceae bacterium | reverse complement strand
TCGCCATCCGGTAGCTGCCAAAAACACGTGCGATCTCGAAATTGAGGAACCGCATATCAAACCCGGAGTTGTGTGCCACCAGGATGGAATCACCGATAAACTCAAGGAAATCATGAACGACCTCACCAAATAACGGTGCGTCGCGAACCATATCATCGCTGATTCCCGTGAGCTGCGTGATAAATCGAGGTATCGGCATCTCGGGATTTACCAGGGTCTGAAACTCTTCGGTCACTTCGCAATTCTTCACGCGGTACGCGCCGATCTCTGTAATACGGCACGGCGGTGCCTTTGCTCCCGTCGTCTCGAGATCAAACACCACAAATTCTGTATCTCCAAGGTCGCGACAGTCGAAGCCATCATCGGCCAGTTCCACCATGTCCTCATTTAGGATCAGCCGAGGGTCGCGTTCGATGAGGTCCTCAACCAGCAAACGGGCAAGCAACGGTTCCGGTTTCCGGATCTTCATTACAAAGTCAACCACGCTAACGGCAGAGGCTCGCCCGCCAAACGAACGGAGCAATGCGACGGTCTCATTTATTAGCAATGACTCAGAAATTAAGTTAGGATACGGTGTCATCACGAAAGAGTTTAGCAGAATTCGCTAAGTTTACTGAGTATCCCGTGTTGGAATCGCTAATGCCTGCTGAAGACCCAAAAGATCGCCTATTAAAGGAGTTTAAAAGTTCCGGCGCCCTGATCGATGGCCACTTTGTGCTTTCGAGCGGCTTGCATAGCGAACGTTATCTCCAATGCGCCCGTGCTCTCGAGCATCCGGCGGTCGCATTGGGATTTGGAACTGATATAGCCGCACAATTCGATCCTTCCACCATCCACACTGTCGCGTCGCCGGCCATCGGAGGCCTTGTGATCGGATTTGCAACCGCAGCTGCCCTTGGAGTCCGGTTTATCTGGACAGAGCGGCAGAACGGCGTGATGACCCTCAGGCGGGGATTTGAAATCACGGCTGGCGAACAAATATTGGTCGTCGAGGATGTGATCACGACCGGCGGCTCCACTCGTGAATGCATAGCTGCTCTCGAATCACACGGAGCTAAAGTGATCGCGGCGGCTTCGATCGTCGACCGGTCGGGCGGTACGGCAGACGTTGGCGTTCCGAGAGAAGCGCTTCTCACTCTTGAAGTTCCCAGTTACCAGCCCGACGAATGCCCGCAGTGTGCCGCCGGGATCAAGGCGGTAAAACCGGGCAGCAGAACCGTTGCTTCGATATGAGCTTTCGACAATGCTGCTTCTTGTCGATGGACAGCCTCGACGGCTACGTCAGCGATGATGAGCTCGCTATCGCCCCACTAGCCGACGTCGGATGGCAGGTTTCGACCATCTCGTGGCGGGACAAAACCGTAAATTGGGACGATTTTGAGATCGTGGTAATCCGTACGACCTGGGATTATCAGCGGTATCCGGATGAATATCTCGAGGTCCTGGCCTCTATAAACAGAACTTCCGCTCAACTCGAAAATCCCGTCGACCTCGTAAAATGGAACTTGAGCAAAGAATATTTACGCGAGATCGCGGGACGGGGAGTGCCGATCGTGCCCACGATCTGGAACCAGTATTATGACGAAACATCATTTCGCGAATGGCTGCAGTTACTTGCGAGTGACGAGATCATAATCAAGCCAACGGTCAGTGCGACCGCTGAGCATACATACCGTCTTACGCAATATGATCCGGCTCTAGCCGCTTTATTTGCGGATCGCCGTTTTATGGTCCAGCCTTTTATGCCGTCGATCGTCAGTGAGGGCGAATATTCGCTGTTCTATTTTAATGGCGAGTTCAGTCACGCTATTCTAAAGAGGCCAAAGCCGGCGGATTTTCGCGTTCAGGAAGAGCATGGAGGGTTCATCTCCTCCGTCTTTCCAGATGCGAAGATGCTCGAAGCGGGACGTAAGGCGGCCGAGCAGATCGGCCCTCAGCCGCTGTATGCAAGGGTAGACCTGGTACGCGAGGCGGAGGGAAAATTTTTGCTGATGGAACTTGAGCTGATCGAGCCCGCCCTCTATTTTCGAATGGACGAGCAATCGCCGCGAAGATTCGCCGAGGCACTGGCAGATCGGATGGATAAATGAATTTCAAATTGCTGATACAGTACGACGGCACCGATTTTCACGGGTGGCAGGTGCAGGAAAATGACCGCACGATCCAGGGCGAACTCGAGCGTGTCGTCAGTATGATCGCCGACGCCCCTGTGGCTGTTATTGGTTCAGGCCGCACGGATGCCGGTGTTCATGCCGAGGGGCAGGTCGCAAATCTTCGCATTGATAACGGCAAATTCTCACCTGAAAAACTGAAATTTGCCATCAACGGCAATCTTTGGAGAGATATTAGGATCATGAAAGCCGAAAAGGCCCCTGATGAATTTCACGCCCGGTTCTCAGCAAAACGAAAGACCTATATTTACCGGGTTATCAATGCCCCCGTAATGTCGCCTTTCTGGCGGCGCTTCGCTCTTCATGAGGCGCGACCGCTCGATGTAGGCCGAATGAACGAAACGGCGAGGCTGTTTCTGGGCGAGCATGACTGGACGGCGTTTGCATCTTCAAAATCGGACGGCGAAAGCCGCGTCCGCAACGTTCTGGACTTTACGGTCGAGTCTAGTTGGGACAAGCAGGCCGGCGGTACAATGATCGAATTTCGGATCACCGCGACAGGATTTCTCAGATACATGGTCCGCTCGATCGTCGGCACGATGCTTGAGGTCGGGCGAGGCGAAAAAGATTCTGATACAATTCAGACGGCGATACTCACCGGTGATCGTGATCTCGCGGGCAAGACATCTGCGGCGCAGGGCCTTACACTTCACCGTGTCGAATACGATTGACGGATGCTCATTTATCACATAGTTTTACCGGAAAAATGGGCGGCCTTTGATACGGATCTGTACGAAGCCGCGAGCCTCTATACTGAGGGATTTATCCACTGTAGTTTCGAGTCGCAGCTTGACGCCGTGATCGAGAGATATTATGCCGGCGAAGAGCGGGTCGTCGTCCTCGAGATCGAGACCGAACGCCTGATGTCTCGCGTGCTTAACGAGCCGTCGACAAATAGCGAAATCTACCCGCACATCTACGGCCCGATCAATCGAAAGGCGATCGTCCGCACCTTTGAGCGGCAGGCCGGAAAGTGACGGTAGAGAAATTCGCGGGATAGTGCTCACCAATTTCAGCTAATGCAGGAACATTTTGCCGGTATCGTAAAACCGAATACTGACGAAGCGCGGCTGCTGGCCTCGATCCAGACTGACCGGCTGCCCGCTCATATTGCCGTGATAATGGACGGCAATGGGCGATGGGCCAAGCAGCGGGGTAAGCCGCGAATTTTCGGACATCGTGCGGGGTCTGAATCGGTAAAGGCAATTATCGACACTTGCGCCCGGCTCGGCATTAAGGCCGTAACGCTCTACGCATTCTCGACAGAAAACTGGAAGCGCCCTAGATCTGAGATCTCGGGTCTGATGCAGATGCTGAAACGTGTTCTGCGGCGTGAGCTGAATACGGTCCATAAGAACAATATCCGGTTTCAGCCTATCGGACACATTATCGGGCTGGACCCGGATGTGCAGGCCGAGCTGGCAGCGGCCGTAGAGAAAACGAAAGATAATACCGGCATGATCATGAGCGTCGCGCTCAACTATGGCGGCCGGGCCGAGATCGTGGAAGCCTGTCGCAAGGCTGCGACCCAAACTATCGAGCGGGGCGATTCGATCGAGAGGCTTACCGACGCTGATATTGAAAGAAACCTTTATACGCACGGCCTGCCTGATGTCGATCTGCTGATCCGAACGAGCGGCGAGATGCGGATCTCAAACTTTTTACTTTGGCAGATCGCCTACGCCGAGATAGTCGTGACGCCGACTCTGTTTCCCGATTTCCGCCGCCAGCACATTTTCGAAGCGGTCCTTGAATATCAAAATCGCGACCGCCGGTTCGGAGGGGTAGCGACAGGTAAGTAAAAATCGCATTTGAAACTATGAAGACCCGCCTTCTCACCGCTGCTATCGCCTTGCCGATACTCATCGCGTCGATTGTACTGCCCGCGTACTATCCCGAAACGATCTGGCTCTTCGTAGCGATCGCTGCGTTTGCTCTTGCCGCGGGACTGTTCGAATTCTATTCCCTTACCAAAAAGCTCGAGCTGAAGGCAGATGCCGCTGTCGGGTATGTCGGCGCGGCTGCGCTGTTTGTCGGATTTTTGTTCGACGCCCCGGCCCGCTCGCCGGAACTACTGATCGCCACGATCGCGCTGATCATCATGGTGCTGCTCGTCACCCAGATGTTCAGGTTCGGCAATGACTTTTCAAA
>JBGSXN010000231.1:0-6289 GCA_041751355.1 Pyrinomonadaceae bacterium | reverse complement strand
CCGCGGGATGATAAAAAAGCCTGGGATTATATGTTCAGTTATTCGCCCTATGACAACGTCAAGCCCCAGAAATATCCGAATATGCTGATCGAAGTCTCACTTAACGACAGTCAGGTGCCTTATTGGGAAGGGGCAAAATGGGCCGCCAAACTGCGTGAGATTAAAACCGACAATAACGTGATCCTACTCAAGACGAATATGGGCGCCGGCCACGGCGGCTCGTCCGGAAGGTACGACCGGCTTAAAGAGGTCGCATTCGGTTACGCCTATGCCCTATCGCAGGTCGGAATAACCAAATAGTCAAATTGAATGAATGTTCGTAAGGCGGTGCCGGGCAGATCCCGGCATCGCCTTTTCTCATGGGTGCCCGACATGGCACGTTTACCAGGGAGTGAAAGATTCCTACAAGCCCGATAGGGGGGATTGTTAGCCGAACGGCAAGAGTCCCGATTGCAGAATTTCACACTTTTTTTCACTTGATTTAATATTTTTGTTGAAATTAAACAATGTTTAGTCCATAATTAATTTTGTCGCCGATCCAGGCGATGTCCAATCAGATTTCATACGTAAAAAGAGCCTGCCGCACCCTTCAAACTGCTGCCGAAGCATCGACAGAATGTTGTCTAAAGATAAAGCCATAAACATCCTTATCGCGATCGTATCGCCCATTGCAGTGGGGATTCTCATCTGGTCGATCTGGTCTACCCCGTTGGAGAGAATCAACTCGGGCGTAATAACTCTGGCGGCCCTGACAATCTTTTGCAGCTGCTATCTGCGCATTCAATTACCGAGAGCCAAGATCCACCTGACTATATCGGACGGGTTGCTCATTTTGTGTATGTTGCTGTTCGGGGGCGAGATAGCTGTAATGCTCGCAATGGTCGAAACGGCACTCGCATCGGTACAGATCCGGCGAAAAGGTGTTGCGATCAGTCTGCGAACGGGATGGGCCAATGTTTGTTTCGCCGCAATCTCAGTATTCATCGCATCGACTGCGGTCAGCTGGATATTCGGTCCTTATGAAATAGTCCTCGCCAGGCGGGATTTCACTAGTTTTGTCTGGCTGTTAGCTGCCCTCGCACTCTCGCTTTTTGTTGTTAACTCTGTGCTGGTTGCGGCATACTCATCACTAAAAAAGGAACGTCCCTTCTGGAGAGTCTGGACTGAAAATCTATTTGACGCTGTAGTAATGTACCTTACCGGTGCGATTGTGGCGGGTATTGTATATTCCGCCCTTGAACAAGTAAATATCTTTTTGATCGCGGCGGTCATAGGCTTTTTCGGTGTGATCTACCTGACATTCAGGCGATTTATCGAGGACGTCAAAGTTACGGTCGAAAAGGCAAAACAATCGGAACGTGAACGAGCTGAACAGGCTGAAAAGCACGTGAACGACCTCGAGCATTATGTGGCCGAGCTGGAACGCAGCAGTGAGGCTCTGCAGGAAAGCCATGAGAATTTCCGACATGCGGCCTATCACGATTCGCTAACCGGCCTGCCCAACAGGAATTATTTTCTAGATACGCTCAAGGGCCTGCTGCAGCGGTGCCGCGAGAACTCTGAAACCAATTTCGCTGTACTCTTTCTCGACCTGAGGAGTTTTAAGACGATCAACGACAGCCTCGGCCATTCTATGGGTGACCGTCTGATCAGGAACGTTGCAAAGCGGCTTTCGAGCCTTGTTCGCGAAGATGATCTCGTTGGCCGTTTCAGCGGTGATAAATTCGGGATTATCCTTACTGACCTGTTAAGCAAGGATGAAGCAACAGGGTTTGCCGATAGGCTCGCGAAACGCCTTTCGGAGCCTTACACGCTGGACGGCCGGCAGGTATTTACGAGTGCAAAGATTGGTATCGCGTACGGCAACTCTAAGTATCCCGAGGCCGAAGATATTCTCCGCGATGCAGACATTGCGATGTATTACGCCAAGGACAACGAGGAGAACTACGTTATCTTTGACCAGCGAATGCATATTCGTGCCGTAACCCGCCTTCAGTTAGAAACCGATCTCAGGTTTGCGATAGAACGATCCGAGTTTGAACTATATTATCAGCCTATAATCGCCCTTGATACGGCATCGCTCGTCGGATTTGAGGCCTTGGTCCGTTGGAATCATCCGCAGCGCGGGCTTGTGCCGCCAAACGAATTTATACCGGTAAGCGAAAACACCGGCCTGATCGTCCCGATGACGGTCCAGATACTCCATTCGGCCTGTTCGCAGATCGTTAAATGGCAGGAGGCATCACGGCTTTCTACTCCACTAAGCGTCGCCGTCAACCTTTCGGGCAAGCATTTCGGCCATCCCGCCCTGGTCGAGCAGATCAATACGGTCATCGCTGAAACGGGTATTGACGCGTCCAGCCTGAAACTCGAATTGACGGAGAGCGCCGTGATGGAAAATGCTGAGACTGCTATCCTTATGTTAAAGGAAATCAAGAAAACGGGTGTGCAGATCAGCATCGACGATTTCGGCACCGGCTACTCGAGCTTGAGTTACCTCCACCGGTTCCCGATCGACCTGTTAAAGGTCGACCGCTCGTTTGTGAGTGCGATGGAAGAAAATAGCGAGAACGGTGAGATCGTGCGAACCGTGATCGCTCTTGCGAAAGCACTCAATCTTAAGGTCGTCGCCGAGGGCATCGAGAGTATTCACCAGTTTCACCAGCTAAAGATCCTGGGCTGTGAATTCGGTCAGGGTTACCTTTTCTCTAAACCGCTGCCGGTTGCTGATATCGAACGCCTGCTCGCCGACACGTCAAGGTGGCAGAATATACTGCCCGCCGCCGATACGCCTCCAACATTCCAGAAACCTCTCTCGCCTCTCAGACTCGCTCAATGATTATTAGTCAGCGTAGACGCCCGGACGAGCGTTGACGGGATATGCCGTCTCGTAAGTGTGCGCAAGGTTTAATAGCGTGTCCTCTGTCCAGAAATTGCCGACAAGCTGCAGCCCGATAGGCAGGCCACCCGATGAGAGGCCGCACGGGACACTGATAGCAGGCGTTCCGGCAAGATTAGCTGAAACGGTATAAACGTCGCTCAGGTACATAGCCAGTGGATCACTGACGCGCTCACCGATCTTGAAGGCCACAGATGGCGATGTCGGCGTGAGGATAGCGTCGCATTGTTTAAAAGCTGCTACGTAGTCCTGTTTGACGAGGGCTCGGACCTGCTGTGCCTTGGTGTAATAGGCATCGTAATATCCGCTCGAAAGCACATAGGTGCCTAACATAATTCGACGCTTTACTTCGGCTCCGAAACCTTCTTCGCGAGTTTGAGAATACATTTTCCGCAGTTCGTCCGAGCCTTCGGCCCGAAATCCATATCGCACGCCGTCAAAGCGTGCCAAATTTGACGAAGCCTCGGCCGTCGCGATTATGTAATATACGGCGATGCCGTATTTAGCATGCGGCAACTCGATATCGACGACCTTGGCTCCGAGAGATTTAAGATTTTCAACCGAATCGAGGATCGTTCCCCGAACCTCATCGTCGAGACCCTCGCCAAACAAAGAGCGCGGTACGCCTATGACCTTGCCGCGGACATCATTACCCAGCCCGGCTATATAATCGGGAACAGGCACATCTGCGCTGGTGGAATCCATCGGATCGCGTCCCGCGATCACGCTCAAAACATCGGCTACGTTACGGGCGTTCTTTCCGAATATTCCGATGCTGTCCAGAGATGATGCAAAAGCCACGAGGCCGTATCGCGAGATGCGGCCATAGGTGGCCTTAAGGCCGACAATTCCGCATAACGATGCCGGTTGTCTCACGGAACCGCCGGTTTCTGAACCCAGGGACACATCTACGACACCTGAAGCAACCGCAACGGCCGAACCCCCGGAACTGCCGCCCGGCACGCGTTCGAGGTCCCACGGATTCTTCGCGGGGCCGAATGCCGATGATTCGTTTGACGAACCCATCGCAAACTCGTCCATATTCGTCTTGCCGACAACGATAGCACCAGCATCATTGAGCCGCTTTATCGCCGTCGCGTCGTAATGGGCACGGTAATTTTGCAATATCTGAGAGCCGCACGATGTTCTGAGGCCCTTGGTGCAGATATTATCTTTTATGGCGATTGCCCGGCCGTTTAGGGCTGTCGGTTCGGCTGAGTCGAGGTCCTCGGCGCGTTTCAGAGCATGCTCACGTTCGATGGATAAAAACGAATTAAGTTTGGGATTCAGCTCCTCAGCATTGGCGAGGACCTTTTCGGTTTCAGAAACAATCGACATAAATTATCATTCGCTGACACTTTCGATCAGCCATTTGTCCTCGGCCTTAACGGTCCTAACTTTGACCTCTGACTGTTCATTGCGGGTGTCGTCACGCCACAACAGCACGACTTGGAAGACAGTTTCACGTTCAGACTCGGCAGTGCAGTTGCCGATACGAAACGCCTTGGGGAAGTCATCGGTCTGCGTGAAATAGTCACGGCCCGGCGATACCGGCAGTTGTTTGATCAAGCCTTCCGTTAAATACGAATCGCGTGTGGCCAATGCTTCGTCCGTCGGCTGCAGTTCGTTAGCAAAATGGAACGAATAGAACCTCTTCAGTGCGTAACGTGCCTCGCCGCACTCGGGCGTTTCCAGGTTAGGAACACTACAGGAACTAACGCACAAGAAAAGTATGAAAAGCGAAAGTTTGTACATTCCCGGCCTCATATTACAGGACCTTGGGAACCTGAAAGTGGCCTGCTACGGGTGATGGTGCCTGGCCGATCGCGTCAGCCTGCGGGATCGACCGGTCCGGCACGTCGTCGCGGACAGTTTTCGTTGCTTGGCCTTCATCAGTCATCCCGCCCACCATCGGATCGACATCGGCTGTGTCCAACTCATTAAGCTGTTCGACATAGGCGACGATGCTCTTCATTTGCGGCGTATAGAGCTCGACCTCAGCATCTGAGATCTCGAGATGAGCGAGCTTTGCTATCTTTCGTATATCCATTGTTCAAGTACGGCCCTGTCTAGCCAGGTATTCGGCTGCGGCATCCAGAAAACTCTGGCGAAGCGCTTCATCAGCAATCTTGAGGGCCGCTTCCGATACCGATGGCGGCACGTTGCCGGCATTTTCAGCTGGAGCCCCGGTCTTTTTTTTCCGAGCTGCTCCGATCGTTTGCGGCTCGACACGAAACTCGATGTATTTTAGCGTTCCATTGCCAACATGACCGTTTATCCGCGCCAGCATCTGGGGCGAAAGTTCCTCGAGGTGTCGGCGCCACATGTCGTCCTCGACTGCAACGATCAGGCGGTTCTCAAAAAATTGAACGGGTTCGGTCCTCTCGTTGAGCAGGCCCCCGGCACACCGTTTCCACGCGGCAAATACTACAGCCTGATCGATCTCGGCGTTCGGCCCGAGTACATTCAGGACCGCCGGAATTGCACCGAAAAGCTGCTCCATTTGTTAAATACCGCCAATCAATTATCATTTTAGACGAGAAAGGTGGGAAACGCCACGGCGGTAAAATCGATGATACATTTGCCAAAATTAGTACTGGCGTCCGGCAGCCCGCGGCGAGCCGAGATACTCGCGGCGGTTGGCTGGACGTTTGAAAAACAGGTCGCTGACATAGATGAAACCGAGTTTAACGGCGAAGCTCCTGCCGCCTATGTCGAAAGGCTGGCCCGGGAAAAAGCTGGGGCTATATCCGCCCTTCGTCCGGCCGATATAGTCCTCGGAGCTGATACCACGGTCGTCATCGATGAACAGATCATTGGCAAGCCGATCGACCTCGCCGACGCGAAACGAATGCTGCAGCTGCTCTCGGGTAGGTGGCATGAGGTGCTTACAGCGATCGCCGTTTCATCGGAAGGCAAAACTCGGTCGGCCGTCCAGAACACGCGGGTAAAGTTTGCCCGTTTGTCGGATGCCGAGATAGACTTTCTGGCCGAACGCGGCGATCCGCTTGATAAGGCGGGTGCGTACGCAGTGCAGGCCCAGGCAGCCCTGTTTATCGAGGGTATCGAGGGCGATTACTGGAATGTCGTCGGTCTGCCTATCAGCCTGGTCTATGAACTAATAAAAAAAAGCCCGGCTAGTGTGCCGGGCCCGATCACCTGATTCTAAAAAAATCAAAGGACCTTGTCGATCGTTCTCGACATTGGGATCGTGAGGTCGTATTTCGGGTCGATGCCGCCGAGCGGTTCGCCGACCATCACGCCATTTTTATCAAGAATGACGAAGGACGGAACTTGCTCGATCTTGAACTTGCGGAGGATAGATGTCCCATCCGAATCACGCAAGACTGGCACACCCAACTTATTGTCAAACGCAAATTTTCGTACAGC
>JBGSXN010000230.1:0-8832 GCA_041751355.1 Pyrinomonadaceae bacterium | reverse complement strand
TTACGCGACTGGCCGAGAGATTTGGCCAACTGCGGCAGCCGTGATGCTCCAAACAGCAGGAAAAGCACCGCCACAATCAGTAATATTTCTGTAGTTCCTAACGCAATGGCTAACATAAAGCTTCCTTAATTTCGTTCGTGTTCTGCAATTTCGAATTGTATCATACGCCGGCTTGCCCGCGGTGCGTTTTAAAGCGGTCCATCGCCTCGACCAGTGCTGACGTTATTCCTTTTTCCGAGACTGAGTGTCCGGCATCGGGCACGACGATGAATTCTGCCTCAGGCAGGGCCTTGTGCAGTTCCCAAGCGGACGCTATAGGGCAAACGACGTCATAGCGGCCCTGCACGATCACCGTCGGAATATTTCGGATCTTATCGATGTTCTCGAGCAGGTAATCCTCGGTCGGGAAAAACGAGTTATTCATGAAGTAATGACACTCGATACGTGCAAGGCTGAGAGCCTCATGCTCGCCTTCCCAATGTTCCATAAGGTCTTTGTCCGGAAAGAGCTTTGAGGTAGAACCTTCCCACACGCTCCAGGCCCTGGCGGCCGAGATCCTCACTTCAGGATCATCGCTCGTAAGCCGTTTGTGATAGGCCGTCATAAAATCGTCACGTTCTTCCGGGGGGATCTCATCCCGATATCGTTCCCAAAAGTCCGGAAATATCTCGGACGCCCCGTACTGATAAAACCATTGAAGTTCCTTCCGACGAGTAAGAAAAATGCCGCGAAGGATCAGCCCCAAACATCGATCCGGGTGCGTTTCGGCATAGGCCAGGCTCAGAGTGCTCCCCCACGAACCGCCAAAGACATGCCACTTGTCGATATTGAACTTCTCACGGAGTGATTCGATATCGTTGATCAGGTCCCATGTCGTATTTTCGCGAAGTTCCGCATGCGGCGTCGATTTCCCTGAACCTCGCTGGTCAAAAAGGATCACGTGATAAACACTCGGGTCGAAAAACTGCCGATACATCGGAATCAGGCCGCCGCCGGGCCCGCCATGCAGGAAAACGACCGGAATACCCTGCGGATTACCGACCCGTTCGTAATAGATCGTGTGGATATCGGAAACGACCATCATCCCCGAATCGAACGGTTCAATTTCTGGATAAAGACTTGTCATAATGGATGATGATAGCCGAATTCCGTTCAGCCGCCTAAAACCTGTCCTTTCAGATATCGAGAAAATTATCGTACCAGAGCTGAAATACCAGCAGCGTCCAAAGCTGTTTATGGTGGCTCGCGATACCGGTCTCATGATCCCGGATCAGTTTTTCAACATAGTCTATTTCAAAGATCCCCTGATCCCTGAGCCTCGACGGTGCCAGCAGGTCGTGCATCAGCGGATTGAGCCGGCCCTTTAACCAGTCGGCGATCGGAATTCCAAAACCTTTTTTCGACCGGCGAAGCACGGATCCGGGCACGACACCCTCAACCGCTTTCTTCAGTATAAATTTGCCGTTGCTCCCCCGCAGTTTGTAATCGACGGGCAGCGACGCCGCAAATTCCCCCACCCGCGGATCGAGAAATGGCGCCCGCGTCTCGAGCGAAACGGCCATCGATGCCCGGTCGACCTTGCTCAGGATGTCCTCAGCCATATAAAAATTAATATCGAGATATTGCATTTGCTCGATCTCGCTTTGGGCGTCGCAGATGCCTAGTAATGCCCGGGCTCCCTCAGAAATATCGCCTGACGTCTGCGTTCGAACTTGTTCGGTCAATAGCGGCATTTGATCATCGACCGAGAAAGAGCCAAACCACGAGTGATGGCGGGTGACCGTGTCATATTTGGCTGAACGAACAAACCGTTTCGCTCGATAATCGAATGACAGATTCTTGGTCGATACCGGCAGCATGTTGACCACCGGTGCAATGATCCCTGATCGAATAAATCCCGGTATCGAACGATAGAAACCGGCGACCTTGTGGCCGTAGTACATCGGATACCCGGCAAACAGTTCATCGCCGCCATCGCCGCCGAGAGCAACGGTAACGTGCTTACGAACAAATTTCGATAGCAAATATGTCGGTATCAGCGATCCGTCGGAAATCGGTTCGTCGAGCCAGGTTCCGATGTCGCTGATCAGGTCAGCCGCTTTGGCCACGCTTAGGATCTCTTCGTAATGATCGGTACCAAGATGGGCGGCAACCTCGCGAGCATATCTCGTTTCGTCAAACGAATCCTCGGTAAAACCGATCGAAAAGGTCTTAACTGTCTCGGTCGCGTGCTGTGCAGCAAATGCCGCTACCGCGGAAGAATCGATACCCCCTGAAAGGAGAACGCCCAACGGCACGTCAGCAACGAGCCGCATCCGCACGGCGTCTGAAAGCAGCTCGCGCAGCTCCTGAGCGGCCTGATCGATCGACGGAATATGGCCGTTCTTGTTAAATGTCAGATTCCAGTATCGGCGGGTTCTGACCTCGCCTTTTTCGACGGTCAGAATATGTGCCGCCGGCAGCTTCGAAATGCCTTTATAGATCGATCGCGGGGCCGGAACGTAATCGAAAGAGAGGTAATGACGAAGCGCTTCAAGATCCATTTCGCGGGGAACGGCGGGGTTGGCAAGCAACGCTTTTGGCTCGGACGCATAGATCAGCTTACCGTCAAATACTCCGTAATACAGTGGCTTTTC
Source organism: Pyrinomonadaceae bacterium (assembly GCA_041751355.1). Lineage (GTDB taxonomy): Bacteria > Acidobacteriota > Blastocatellia > Pyrinomonadales > Pyrinomonadaceae > OLB17. Next base: position 6,196 of record JBGSXN010000230.1, on the reverse strand, counting down.
GCCATACCGGTCCCGGGCCAGGATCAGCCGCTTTCGCCGCGAATCCCACAGCGCGATCGCAAACATACCGTTCAGGTGATCGACAAAATCCTCTCCGTATTCCTCATAAAGATGCGGGACTATCTCAACGTCAGTTTGGGTGACAAACTTGTGCCCTCGATTCTCAAGATCGGCGCGGACCTCGCGGTAGTTATACAGCTCGCCGTTCACCATCGCCACGATGCTCTTGTCCTCGCTGTAAACGGGCTGGTCTCCCGTGTGCAGATCAATGATTGACAACCGCCTCATGCCCAGTGCGACGGTATTGTCAGTCCAGATACCCTCCGAATCTGGCCCGCGATGGATGATGCTCTCGCACATCGAGTGCAGCACAGCCTCGGCACCCTCATTCGAATCAAATTGTTTCAGGTTTATCCAACCGGCGATACCGCACATTATCTGTTAGTTCTATGCGGCCATTTCGAGCAGTTCTTCAACGTCGTGTGCGAGCGAAAGCGGCAGAAAATCTTCTTTGTCACAAAATACATTCTCTCCATTTTCATCACGAACGAGAACGCCGGTTTCACCAAACTTGACGAGGTACAGCTTGCGTGGGATCAGGAGCTTCGGATCATGCGACTCAAGGCAAACCGCCCACATCTCGACGGGTGCTTTTGGCGGTTCAGCTCTTTCTATAACGAACTCCCGCGATGGCTGCATTTTACCCTGCATTATCATCCCCGCCTCGACGATACTTGCCTTGAGTTCTTCGAATCGCTTTTCGTCCATTACCTCAACCACTCCTCAACTGTCGATCGGAGATCCTTGATCTCCACTTTTGACAGATTTTCTTTTTCGTTCTTCGTATAAATATCAAGCATGTAGAACGTTTCTTTCGCTACCGCAAAATAGTATATCACTCGCGACCCGCCTCTCTTTCCCTTTCCTTTCGCCGCCTGCCGAATCTTTCTCAATCCGCCGCTGCCTTTGATCAGATCGCCTGCATCCGGAAACTCGCACAATCGAATCTGTAACTCTTGATACTCTTCATCGGTCAATTGTTCAATGACTTTTTTCGTGAACTGATGCGTTTCTCGAAAACTGTAATAGTAACTTTTCATTGAAACTAAAATTCAAAAGATCCCGAGTCTAAATGTAGCATCGAGGCAGCACCTTGGTTAGGATCAGATCGTTTCAAGTTTATTCAAGCTGCAATTCCGCACATTGATTACAACGTTTATCGACCGAGTATTGTTCTCCTTAAGAAATTCCCGGAAACTGAAAACCTCGTTCGGCCTCGGCTTTGGAAATAGCAGGAGCGGTGGTTCCGATTACTCTAAGATGCTTACTCATTTCCGAACCCGATCTTCTCTCGAACCGCATAGATCGACTTGTCCTGCGACTCGTGGTAGGTGCGCACCAGCAGTTCGGCAAGCAGGCCCATTAAGAAAAACTGGACCGAGATCGCCAGCATGACGACGGCGATGATCGGCAAAGGCGTCAGGATAAAAGATGTTCCATAGATCAGCTTGAGCAGTATCGACCAGACGCCGGAGACGATCGAAATAAAAAAAGCGATCATGCCAAATGCACCGAAAACATAGAGGGGCTTAGTATGATATTCGGCCATGAATTTGATCGTGATCAGGTCAAAGACGACCTTGACCGTCCGCGAGATCCCGTATTTCGATTTACCCATCGTCCGGGCGTGGTGATCGACGGGTATTTCTGCGACACGCGCACCCGCCCAGCTCGCGTAAATCGGAATAAATCGGTGCATCTCGCCGTAAAGACGAACGTCCTGAATGACGTCGCGGCGATACGCCTTTAACGAACATCCGTAGTCATGCAGCGGGACGCCGCCGATCCACGAAATTATTCGGTTGGCGATCTGCGATGGTATCTTGCGTGAGATCAGTTTGTCCTGACGGTTCTTTCGCCAACCGGACACGACATCGTAGCCCTCGTTGAGCTTATCCAGCAGACGGATGATATCCGCCGGATCATTCTGCAGATCGGCATCCATCGGTATCAGGATCTGTCCCTTAGCCGCATCGATACCCGCGGACATGGCGGCCGTCTGACCGTAATTACGCCTGAGCGAGATCACACGCACGCGATCGTCCGCGGCGGCGATCTCTCTCAGGATCTCCAGGCTTTTATCGGTCGAGCCGTCGTCGACATAAATAACCTCGGCCGACCGGCCAAGTGCGTCGAGCGCGGACTGGATCTTGGCATGCATCGGCCGCAGATTTTCTTCTTCATCGTAGACAGGCAGGAACAAGGACAATTCCGGGGAAATCGGTTCCGCCGGCAAGGCATCGGTTTTCAGTGATATTGAATTCATTTCAGAAAGGTTCGTAAACTCTATAATTTAGACGTTTCGGAAATAAAAATACAATGCCGAACGTGGACTGCTATTGTCCGGACCCATTAGACTCCCGTGCCTGATAGGGTTTAAATGAAGGATCTGGGGTCGAAGCGGTCGACCGAAACGGTCGAGCCTTTTTTGCAACGACAACGATCGATACGCCGATCGGAAAGTTGAATTTCCGAAGCCAGTAGCGTTCAGCCGCGAAGAGTCGGCCAAAGATGCCGTTCAGGGCTGAGATGTTGATGTTATTTTCGCTTTCGGGCTTGATCCCGGTGAGCTTCATCAGAGTGCGGCCGCCAAGGATCGGCGCGAAAAAGGTCCAGTTTGCGTACGTCGCTCGCTCTACCGAGTAACCCGCCTTTTCGAGCCGTTCGACGATCTGTCGCCTCGTATAGCGGATTCGGTGGTTAGAAATATCGTCCTGAACACCCCAAAGCCACATAAAAGCCGGCACAAAGATCAGCGAATAGCCGCCACGTTTTGTAACACGGAACATTTCCCTGAGGCCGGCGACATCGTCATCGAGGTGCTCGATGACATCCAGTGCGGTTGTCAGATCAAATGTTTCATCTTCATACGGGAGTTTTTCGGCAAGCCCCTTTTGTACCTTAAGCCCCTTACGTCGGCAAAAATCGAGCGCGTCGTCCGACACGTCAACGCCCTCGGCGTTGCCGTAGGCCGACAGCATCTCAATATTTGCACCGGTTCCACAGCCGACGTCAAGAATACGAAGCTTGTCATGAGTGCCTGGTTTCGATTGCGAAGAAGCCGCCACGCGGGACTCAGAACGACTGACGATCTGCCTCAGAAATGTATCCAGGATCGCGCGCCGCCCCACGAACCACCAATGCGAGCCCTCGACCTCGTCCATGATGGCGTATGTATGCTGCTGCATTTCCTGAGGCAATGTTGAGCTCATTGTATAAATTCTATCAGACCACGATGCCCATCATCTCGCTCGCGAGAGATCCCTGCCTGCCGTCGGCGGAGAGGCCGTAGCTTTCGTTTAGCCGCTGGCGGATGCCATCGTCATTTACGAAACACGAACCGCCCTCGCCGAGGCCCAGGATCATTAACTGAAGGCCCTCGTCGAGGTACTCTCGTTTGTTCATACATAGCATATAATCGCCGGCCGTTTTATGAGCTTCCCATTCGAGTTCATAAAGGGTTGGGTTGAAAACGCCGATCGGATTTAGGTCCGCGTTTGAAAGGCTGGCAAGGGTTTTGGCAAAATCGTAGGCGTGCCGCCCCTCGTGGACCAGAGTTCCCTCGCAACCTCGCTGCCCCCCGGTGTCGATCGTCTCCTCCGCGATCGAGATGTAAATTTCCCTGAGGGCATCCCGTATATTCAGCCGCTGTCGAGCCATTCGGATATTGGTCTTGATCGAATTGATCAGTCCCGTCACCCCCGAGGCATTGATTTCGCGAACGGGCTGGACGCGGATCAGCATTTCCGAATCCGCGAGCGTCGTAATGATCTCGCGGTGAAGGTCATTCCCCCGCTCGAGGATCATCTCGATCGCGTCTTCGATCGAGCGCCTGTATTCCTCATCGATGCCCCCGGCAAACCTCATCGTACTGTTCCAAATCCGCACCAGCTGTTTCGATTGTGCCACGTTATTTTTACATCCTCGGCCGCGATCTCGTCCCACCACCGGGCAAAGTCATCCTTTGAGATGTAATACGCAGTGGGGGCACCGAGGTGATCAAACACAATGTTGTGCTGCTCGCGCCAGCCGAATGTGCCCAGATGATTGAGATAATCGTTGTAAAAGAGCCGATTGGCGACAGGTTTGGCCGCGGCATTGATAGGACGGTATACAAACTTGGTCGTAAGAAAAACCCCGAGCGTCGGCAGCTTGGAAAGCTGATATAAAAGCGGCTGGCTGATCTGCGACGTAAAGCTTTCGCGGACGGGGTTTACGAACTTCGAGATCCATTCGTTGTTCTCGGCACCATAGACCCATGCCGAGATATGACCGCCCTTTTTTACTTTTGACGCCAGCGAGGTAAATGCCTTTTGCGGATCGGGAGTATGGTGAAGCACGCCGACGCTGAAGGCGTAATCGAACGACCGTTTCAACGGAAGCTTGAAAATATCGCACTGTACGATATGAACGTTAGGCAGAGTACGAGTAAGAGCAAATGCCGATTCGACGCCATCGCCGAGGTCGATGCCGACCACTTCGGCGGCGCCCCATTCGGCGGCGATCTTTGTGTGACGGCCCTTGCCGCAGCCGCCTTCGAGGACGATCTTGCCCTCAAAAAATTCCGGCCTGACAGGCTGCAGCCACCCGAGAAATTGATCCGCGTATTTGGGGTCCTCCTGCGTGAAATGCGTCCACTGCCAGCCAAAATTCTCAGCCGTCTCGGCTTTACCTTCCTCGATCTTTTTAAGGTCAACAAATCGAGGCACCCCGCGAATAACCTTGTACTCGCGGGTGCACTTCTTACACGTCAGCACGCCGTCAATTATTTCTTTTCCGTCGTATTTGCTGGCATACGCCAATAATATGTCGCCGCCGCAGGTCGGACAGGCTAATAGATCTAGTAGTTTTTCTTTCACAATTCAAGACAGTATCGGATTGCATTTTCTATCTTGAGCAGAACGTTATCCGATACTTTGCCGGCAGGCTCCCTGGGAAATCTCTTCTGGTCAATAGCTCGTAACTGAAAACAGAGAAAGACTGTTTCCATGGATAGACCGCTTTCGTCCGAGGGTACTCTCACATTTGTCGGATAATCGCGGGAAACATTCTCGCCTTTGGTTCCGACTACGACCATCACGACGAGCGGCAGGTTATTGATTCGATCTGACGATACTACCAGGACGGGGCGTCGACCAGCCTGTTCGCGTCCGCGGGTCGGATCGAGATCGACAAAATAAATCTCGCCCCGTTGAATCATTCGGGCAGACCGTCGAACTCGGTACCGGCGAAATCCCGCTCGATCTCTCTTATCTCCCGCTGGATATCAGGATCGTTTGCCATCTCGATCAACTGTGCATCGATCTGGCCCTGCCGACGCCTTCTTAGATTCTTGGTTACACGTGAGATCAGGCGAAGCTGCTCCTTTTCCGGAAGTGCCAGAATGCTCTCTTCAATTTCTGCAATAACCGAAGTACCCATAAAATTGCCTCCCTCTATCTTACTCTATCTAAAGCGTCATTTAATGTAGCAAATTCTCGAAAAGGAAACGGCTGCCGCCAGTTAAATTCAAATTCATCCGTGTCACGATCGAGATATAGCTGCTCGAAAGTCGCAGCAAATGCCCGGCATACCTCGTCCTTGGTACCGGTGTACGCATAAACCAGCTCACGCTCAGCCGGATCACGCTCGTCGGTCGGATACTGATAGATCTCTACATCTACTTCAGCCGCACGGCGGACAAAGCGAAAATCGAATTCTTCAGGGTCGCGGTTCCATCTTAAGAGATATTCATCCTGCTCCGCAGAGTCATCCATAAGGGCTGTGAGGATCCGCAGCAGTTCGGCGAGTGCAAATGCATGCGGCGCGTGCGCCGTGGTCGTATGAAACTCAGACACGCCATCCGCGAATCCGATCGACATCCAGCCGCATTGCGGCGAATTGAAACTAACCTCAAACTTCCCCGACATACGGAGTAAATAGTAAATGGTTGGCGGTGAATAGTAAAAGCATCGCTCGACAGCGGACCCTCTATTTACTATTAACGATTTACTATTTAATATTCTCTAAAGGAAATGCGGCAATACCACGATCTCCTCAGGCATATACTCGACACCGGCACGCGTCACGAAGACCGCACCGGCGTCGGGACTATTTCGACATTTGGCTATCAAACACGGTTCGATCTGCGCGAGGG
>JBGSXN010000229.1:0-5755 GCA_041751355.1 Pyrinomonadaceae bacterium | reverse complement strand
CGCCGTTCCTACCGAACTTATCGAGTCAGAACTATTCGGCCACGCTCGCGGATCTTTTACCGGAGCGGACCGTGAACGAATGGGACTTTGGGAAGAAGCGACGGGCGGCACGCTGTTTCTGGACGAGATCACCGAGACAAGCCCTCTCTTTCAGGTCAAGATCCTCAGAGCCCTACAAGAGGGCGAGATTCGTCGCGTCGGATCTAATCGAACGGTGAGCGTGGATGTGCGGGTTATCGCGGCATCAAATAGAACCATTGAAAGCGAGGTCGAGGCGGGCCGTTTTCGTCAGGACCTGATGTATCGGCTGAATGCGGTGACTATCGACCTGCCGCCCCTTAGGGAGAGACAGGCGGACATTCCCCTGCTGGCCGAACATTTTGCGAAGGAAGTGACACCGGCTCGCGAGTTCTCAGCATCCGCTCTCGACGCTCTCAGTAATTACGACTGGCCCGGCAACATTCGCGAGCTTGAAAACGCTGTACTCCACGCAGTCTCGCTCAGCGACGAGACCATATATCCTGAGCACTTGCCGGTTCGAGTTCGCGGCGGAACAAGCTCAGGTGTAAGAGCAGCCGGCTCGGATGGTTCCGAAACCACAGTTATTCCAGAAAAACACGTTACCTTGGCCGAAAAGGAAAGGGAATATGTGGAGCAAGTGCTTGCCTCAACCGAAGGTAATAAACAAGCTGCTTCGAGAATACTGAATATTGACCGAAAAACACTCGCCCGCATTATCAGGCGGCCTCCCGAAAGCTCCTGAAGCCCTATCACAGGGCGACCGCAATTTGCGATCTCCATACTCTATTTGATTAATGTTTCGCGGGGTCAGAGCCCGACATCTGAGCCGACTGGCTTCGTCGAAAATCATCGATAGCCGGCGAGCCAAACGTTAGATCTGCTTCTGCAAGTTCACGTCCTTTCGAAATGGAATTGTAGCGGACCGAGATCCTGGTTACATAGTCACGGGTCTCCCTGAAAGGCGGGACCTGTCTTCCGTATCTCATAACTGCGCCTTCCCCCGCATTGTAACCAGCAAGGGCAAGTAGCACATCCCCATCAAACATATTCAGGAGCATCCTCATGTACTTGACGCCGCCGTCAATATTTTGCTGCGGGTCGTAAATGTTGGTCACGCCTAACCGGCGAGCGGTGGTAGGCATGAGCTGCATTAGGCCACTCGCACCCTTATGCGACAATGCTTTCTTCTTAAAGGCCGATTCCTGGCCCATCTGCGCGAAGATCAGAAGCGGATCTATGCGATACCGTCGGCTGGAATCTACGATGATAGCGTCAACAAAAGGATCGCCCGTTGAAAAACCTCTGAGATGCGTTCCGGCTTTCATTGCCAGGCTTGTGTGGGCTGGTGAAAATCTGGGTGACGACGCAACCGTCCTATCGATGTACTGAAGAGGAGTTGGTGCGGACGCACCTGCCTGGACATGTTGCTTAAACTGTTCACCGGTTCCCGGCGACGGCAGATAATGTCCCGGAGCGATTCTCGGTCGGCCATCGGGTTGTCGGACGGCGGTTGTCTTGTTGTCTATTCCCGCACGCTGAACCTGAACGCCTTTACGCGTATCAAAATTTTCAAAATATCTTGGCCGTTCCTGTGCGTGGAGAGAGAGGGCGGATACTATAAAGATCACGGCAACAACGATCGCAAATTACATAGGGATGGGAGTTTTCTGCGATGACGGCCCCAGGGGCCAGAGAAGAGGGGTTATCGGCTCACAGGTATATTAACTACTCGATTGTTAACGGGTCCGGCGCTTAGAAAGAGAACAATATGGGTGCTCTCGTTCTTCTTGGGATGACGAATCAGGAGGCCAACTCGTCCCGGCGACAGTTCGTGAAAGCTATAGCTGCCGTTCTCATCGGTTTCCGTGATCTTGCCTTCGACAGCGATGCTTGCGCCTGCAACAGCTTGATCTTTTCCTTGCCGGTATCGCCCGTCACCGTCAATGTCGATAAACACGACACCTGTGATGCTGCGTCTGGGGGCAACCGCTAGTTCGAACGTGGCATTTTGATAGGCCTCGACGTCCAGTACGACTTCGGTTTTTTCAGGCATTCGATAATGGGGCGGCAGGCTTTCCGGATGCATTCGTATTGAATATTTTCCGGGGCCCAATGCTGAAAATTCGAACGAACCGTCTTCGTTCGAATATTCTTCGCGAATGAAGTTGCTTGATGTTGGCTCGACACCCTTGATCGTTAGTTTGACGCCGGATATGCCGAGGGGGGCGGCTTCGACGGTGGTTCCGATCGGATCGTAATCGTTGAATATACGGCCAGTTACAGCGCCGATGGCCGACGGGTTAAAGCTTGATGCGACTATCTTTCCAGGGTCGAGACTTGAGTTAGGAAGAAAATTGGCAACCTCCTTGCCAGAACTCTGGGCCGAGATCAGGCCGGTAGCAGCGAGAGAAAGGGTTGCGAGTACGAGAATGCGTGATGGTAATGACATTGAGAGAGACTCCAGTGGTTTGAAAGGTGAGGAAAATGGATAAGACCGCCTTCGTCTTCCACTACGAAGACGGTCTTATCCACATCAGTGGGAGATTCAGGAAAACTGCACCGGCGCTGGCAACCGGGGCGATCGATCCGGCTGCTGCCTACCGCATCCGTGGGAGGATGCGGGTGCGGTAAGTCCGTGGGAGGTTTCTTACCAAAAAGCCCTGTTCACGTACACTGTGGAAGTGGTTTGTGGGAGAGTTTTCAAAGACCGGAAACATCGCGGCCACTTTTACTATTGCAAGACCAATGCCATAGATAGCAGGAGTCTTAGGAAAGCCGTAACTGGCTTGTCCATAATGATTTGCCGTGATTCCCCTAAATGCGATGGCGGTCGGGTGCATACTTCGAGGCAGTTAATCACGGGAATTTCTCCCTTGTGTGGGGCGAATAGGGCGACACCGTTCGAACAAGGTAAAAAGCCCGCGGCAAGGCGGGCATATTCGGAGCGAAAATTAATTTAAGACAAACCGTTAAACGCGATAAACCTTACCCGGCCGACGCAATTCAATTGGTGAGGAGTTTCCTGAACTCAACTGCGGGCACCGGCCGGCTAAACAGAAATCCCTGCCATTCGTCGCACCTTAGTAAATGAAGGAGCTTTAACTGTTCTTCGGTTTCAACGCCCTCCGCGACCACCTTCAATCTCAAGGTATGGGCGAGAGTAATGATCGCCATAACCAACGCTGCGTCATCCTGATTATCGATGACATCGCTAATAAAAGATTTATCAATCTTTAGCACGTCGATCGGAAGATGCTTAAGATAGCCTAGCGACGAGTGGCCGGTCCCGAAATCATCGATAGATATTCTAATGCCAGATTCCCTAAGCTCTCGTAGCATAGCGACTGCGGCATCCGTGTCGTTCATTATCGAACTCTCTGTTACCTCAAGATTTAGGTATTCGGGAGGAAGTCCCGTCTCTTTGACTATGCCGGTGATCATCTGAACGAGATCACTCTGCTGAAATTGGCACGGCGACAGATTTACCGCGAGATGGAGCCTGAATCCCTCGTCGTACCATTTCCGTGCTTGTGCGCAGGCTGTGCGCAAGATCCATTCGCCCATCGGAACGATCAGTCCGGTCTCCTCGGCCGCCGGGATAAACTCGATTGGCGAAACAACTCCCTGTTCAGGAACGTTCCATCGTATAAGAGCCTCCATCCCTGCTACCTGACCGCTGTTTGTGTCTACCTTCGGCTGGTAATACAGTTCGAATTCGTCTCTAACTAGAGCTTTCCGGATGTCGTTTTCCAGGGCGAGACGCTGAAGTGCGTTCTCGTGGAGGTCCGATGTGTAAAGCAGATAGTTATTTCCGCCATTTTTCCGAACCTGGGCAAGGGCTGAGCCGACCATTTTCAGGAGATCTCCCGGTTCCGACGCATCGTCGGGAAAGCTGCCTATTCCAATGCTGGGGGAAACAAAGGTCTCGTATTCACCAAGGGCAAAGGGTGAGCGGAAAAGTTCAAGGATGCGTTTAGCTTGGTCTTCAGTTTCCGTAGCAGATGGACAGTCGGAAACAATAGCGAACTCATCACCCTCGAAACGGGCCAAAGCTGCGCCGTCCGCCTGCAGACTCTTAAGTCGATCGGCAACCTCCCGCAAAAGCAAGGTCCCTAGGGTGTTTCCTAGCGTGTCTCGGAGCACCTTAAATCGGTCGAGGGAGATAAGGAATATCGACAATCGGCCGTCAGGTGGACACTCTAAAATTCTCCGGGCGATCTCTTCTTCAAAAAATGCTCGATTCGGGAGCCCGGTTAAAGCATCATTGTAAGCAATAAAATTAAGACGTTCGGTTCGTTCGGCGACGAGACGTTCGAGATGATCTTCGTGTTTTCGCTTCGAGGCGATCAGGGCTGCGTGAGTGACTGCACGGTCGACAGCCATCTCGACCTGCTGGATCTCGAATGGTTTTCTGAGGTAGTCGAATGCTCCCGTGCGTATCGCCCCTATCGGACTGTCGATAGTTTGGTTTCCGCTGATCATCAGCACGACGGTGTCCGGGTCCGACTCGCGCATCCGGGCGACGAGGTCGATCCCGCTCATGCCGGGCATGTTGATGTCACTAATAACGAGATCGAACGGCTCAATTGCTAGCAGAGCAAGAGCTGCCTCGGCCGATTCAGCCCCCTCGCACGAGTATTTTTCTTCAAGGATGGACGTAAGCAGGCCGCGGATGGAAGATTCATCATCAACTATGAGAATGCGAGCCTTGGTCTCTGTTTCGACTGCCATATTTGTATTGCCTTACCGATGTTGAACTTTTCAGCCATCATTGGCAAGCGTCGGACGGAGGTCGAAGCGGTCTCCGTCCAACCGTTGGATCAGTTGAAATGCATCTCGCTGTAGTCTACCTTCCAATTTGGAAACGACTCGAAAAACAGGCCATCAACCTTATCGGTGCTCCGGCGCGCGATAGCCGTACAGGCCTGATAAAGGCAATTACCATCGAAGGGTTTCTGCAAATAATCACTTGCACCGCACCTAAACCCGTCCGCAACGATCCCCGAGCCAGGTGAAAGATCGCCGACTAGTACAACTGGCGTGACAGCCAGACTTTGATCTTGACGGACCCGGCGGCATACGGCGAGCCCGTCGATGTTGTGGACCGCTAGCTCACTTATGATAAGACAGGGCATCTGCCTGCCGGCATTCTTGAGGCTGATAGCCGCATCGCTTTCGAAGATCACTGCGAAGCCAGACGCCCGGAAAAGGGAAGCGGCCTGTTCAAACTGTTCAGGTGAGTCACTTATGACCAGTACGGTGGGTGTTGAATTCTTATAGCTCATAATTGTGGGGGTGGCGATGGCGCCGAGTCTGAAGTTATAGTTGCCCTATCCCTTTCGCGGAAATGCCTTTATGCCCGTTTACCGCCGGCGATGCGGCGGGCAGACCTTGGAGGCCAACCATTCCTATCTCGAGACAGATATCGACCAAAGTGGGATCGAACATAGTGCCAGCAAGGTCCCGCAGCCATTCCGGAGCCTCTTCGTCAGTACAAAAATGTTCCGAATTTCTTCCAGACAATATCTCGGCGATCGCGTTTGCGAGGGCAATTATCCGAGAGTGGAGCGGTATCTTGTCGCCATCCAAAGCATCGAAAAACCCGCTGCCGTCGAAATGTTCGTGTTGGTAACGTATGGTGTTGACGACATCCTCGAGATCCGGGATCGCCGCGATAGTTCTCAAGCCCGCCTCGTAGCTGCTCTTGAGCAGCCGAAACTGGTCGGAGGTAAGG